>JARRQQ010000156.1:0-10446 GCA_037381725.1 Sedimentisphaerales bacterium | reverse complement strand
AAAAGGGCGAAACTCGATAAATGGCAGGTCTTTGGCAAGACGGGCACGGCGAACATCGCCAAGTCCGATGCGAGAGGCTACTCCGACCGGGACTACATGGCGTCCTTCATGGCCGGCGCTCCTGCCGAGGACCCTGCCATTGTCGTCTTAGTCTCGGTGCGAAAGCCCAACCGAGCCCTCGGTAGGGGCTACACCGGCGGCCTCGTCGCCTCCCCCGCGGTCAAGAGAATTATCGAAAGAACCCTGACATACCTCGGTGTTGAGTAGACCCAAGACCCGTGACTCAAGACATAAGTTTTTAGTCTTGGGTCCGGCGGCTGGGGCCTTTGGAAAAGATGGCCAGAATCATCTATGGCGTTGCGGGGGAAGGATTCGGGCACAGCAGCCGCTCGCACCTGATCGGGCAGAGATTGATCGACGCCGGTCACGACGTGATGTTCGTCGGCTCGCAAAAGTCACTTCTCTATCTGAAGCAATACTTCGGGCCGCGCGTCAAAGAGATTTTTGGCTTGTCCTTCGCGTTTACCGGCTCGCGGATCGACAAGTCGGAAACGCTCAAACGCAACCTCCTCAAGTTGCCCGAGGCGAACAAGCAGAACGACGAACTATTCAAGCAACACTTCGAGCCGTTCGAGCCGGAACTGGTGATCTCGGACTTCGAACCATTCAGCGCCTGGTGGGCGTGGCGCAAGAATGTGCCGTTCATCAGCATCGACCACGAGCACGTGCTCACGCTTTGCAAGCTGGACCACCCGGCGAAGAACTGGTTTTCCCGTCTGACCGCGAGCGTCGTAACAGAATGTCACTACGTCGGGGCCGTGGCGTACATCGTTGTGAATTTTTTCGAGGCGCCGTTGCGCATCGATTCAGCGATCCTGGCGCCGCCCATCGTTCGGACCGCAGTGAGTGAGTTGGAGCCGACGCAGGGCGAGCATATTCTGCTGTACTCAACGACCGGGACGAACCAGGACCGTCTGCGAGACACTTTGCACAAGTTCGCACCACATAAATTCTGCATCTACGGTTTCGACGTAGACACCGAATACGAAAACTGTATCTTCAAGAAACGCTCGACCGAGGGGTTTCTCGCTGATCTGGCCGCCGCGCGAGGGGTGATCGCCTCGGCGGGCTTTTCACTTATCAGCGAGTGCATGGCCTTGAAGAAGAAGATGCTGCTACTACCGTTGGCCGGACAATACGAACAGATTATCAATGCCCATTACATTCCGAGACTCGGTCTGGGAATCTCAGCGAACGAACTCGATGATGCAGTCTTGGCCGAATTTCTCGACGAGCTTGGCAAGCCCATGCCCGACGACGACCGAATTCTCTGGCCCGACAACGAAAGATTCTTCCACATCCTCCAGCAAGAGTTGAACAAGCTCAACACCCCCATCAGTATCTGACACTCACCGTGGTTCTGATTTAGATTTCGTCACCTGTCCCAGCCCAAAACCTTTGGATTGATCCGAAGCTTGATATCGTCTTTGGTTCCGGCTTTACCATCTGAACCCGGATTGAAAATCTTCTTGTTTTCAACGTCAATAATATATTCATCGCTATAAGCACGTGCTTTCAGATTCACCTCCTTGCCGAGTCTCTTGTTCAATACAATCTGAAGAAGATCGGCGCGTATGGGTAAATCGGAGCTCCTTTCAGGATCCAAATTGTAGAAAAATCCCAACATACGTATGCACTTCGAGCCAAGAGGATTGTAACACCAGTAGATCAAAGGTAGTGATCCCCGCGTTAAGAACGGATCAGGTTCTTTGAAAGGGTAATGAGCCGGCCATGCTGAAAGCCTTGTTATTGCTGTGCCTCCATCCCGCTTCGCTGTATTCAGCCAATCGTCACAGCAATTCTTGTATACGCGTAACGTGGAGTATGTCTTGAGAAGCGGTGTCATTCCTTTGCGGCTCGAGCCGAAGGTGTCGCAGACTGTGTTCTTTGTAAGAAGATATTCGGACAGTACGCCGTTCCGGAGCGACAGTTGCTCCTGTGTCAGAGGAGTGAATTGCCGGGCCAGGAGATCGAGGGTATTCCTCGCCGTATTCGGATGATTCACGATAGCATTTGCTATATCCATGTCGGTCGCCAAACATAGACGACAGATGAGTCTTTCAATGAACAGCCGAGCGTTCAGGCTGAACTTCCTGAACACCGAATCCAGCTCGACGAACTCTATAGTGAAAGCATGAAGGTCATCTTGTCCGGTCTGCAAATGCGCATAAACTTCATAAAGATGGGTAAGCTCGACGAGGTTGGCCCAACGCATGACTTTGTGACCGGCGCCCAATTCAGTCAGATCGGCGATTTCAGAAAACTCGTTGAGCCGGTGGATAACGTCTCTGGCTTTCTTGCTGGCAGCCCAGGCAGCATTTATATCTTCATGTCAACGTCACCATCCGAAAGGCCAATAGCGGGATGGTCCAGGGTGTTCCAGTCCTCGTCTATCAACGTCTTAAGTATCTCGAAGCTCTCGGCGCATTCGGCGGGCGCCGAGCGAAGATCGGCAACGGTGTAATCGTTGGATATCGGCGGCGCATCACGACTCCAGAGAGTATAGAAGATACACATAAAGACAATCGAGACACTCATGCCCGCCCACGCAATACGCTTGCCCCTGAGGGTCCCTCCGCTACCTCTGATTTTGAGCTGGCTGATGATGCCTACGACAATCGCCGGGATACCCGCCAGAACAAACAGAAACAGACTCAAAATCCCCAGCACCAGCGACACAATCGCCAGTCTGCTCGTCCTACCTCTAGGGTATCGTTCGTTCACTTCCATCATCAAGAGTCAATCGCTTGTCTCAAAACGGTGTGTCGTCGAAGAAGATGGCTTTCCCGAGGTACCCCTGGTCGATGCAAAACTGGATGATGTCTCTCGCGAGGGGTGCGGCGTCGGACGAGCCGTGCTGTCCGCCCTCGACGAGGACGGCGATGGCGATCTTGTGGCCGGCGCTGTCTTGGGCGAAGCCGCCGAACCAGGCGTGTTCGGGCCGCTCGGTCGAGCCGGTCTTGCCAAACACCTGCACGTCCTCTTGCTTGAGCCATCGGAGGTAAGGCTCGAACACCCTGTTCGCGGTGCCGTGGCTCTCGTTGACGACCGCGTGCATTCCGTCATAAATAACGTCCATGGTTTCGGGGTGGATTCCCAAATCCTGGCCGCCCAGAGGCAGATCGTTCGCCACTTCGGACGCGTCGGAAGGCTTGAAAAGCCTCGGTCGTCTGAATACGCCACCGCGGGCCAGGGCCGCCATAGCGTTGGCTACCTGCAAAGGCGTGGCTCGCAAATTGCCCTGGCCGATTCCGAACCATCGCCGGTCGCTTTCGCGTATGTCGTATTTCTTGTCGCCTATGTCAAACGATCCGGGCCTGGGGATAACCGACGAGATGATGCCGGCGGCTTGATTGAATCGTCTCACCTCGTCATTCGCGTCATGCGGTTCATCGAACGACGAGCGACGAACAACGAACGGCAAGAGAAGCTCCCGCCCATAGCCGAACGCGTAGAGCCATTGCTGCAGAAGCTCCGGGTCGATCCGGTCGGCGAGGTGGGAAAAGTAGATGTTGCAACTGCCCCGAATCGCGTTGCGCGCGCTGTTGGCCCAGAGGTTGTCATGCCCGGCCGCGTGGTTCCTGCGATAGATCAAGCAATTGGGCCAGCCCGATGGGGCCGCAGCGGCGGGGCACGGGATAACTTCCCCCGGCGTGATCACGCCGGTTTCGAGCCCGGCGGTGAGAATCAACGGCTTGACCACGGACCCGGGCGGGTACTGCGCATTGATGGCCCGGTTGATGAGCGGCTTGTTCGCGTCGGCGACAAGCTCTCCGTAATCGTACCGGGCGCGGTTCAAATCGTAGGTGGGTAGCGAGACCAGCGCAAGAATCTCGCTCTTGCCAACGTCAATGACGACGACTGACATCCCCGGCCCGACGTTCGGATCGTGCGGGTAGTCCGTCAGATAGTTCTCGATGGTCTTCTGGAGCTCAATGTCCAGCGTCAGCCGCACATCATCGCCCACTTCGATAGGCGTCCGATCCAGGAGCTGGCCATCGATATCAGAGCTTATCTGGCCGCGCCGACCGCGGAGAACCGCCTCGCAGACGTATTCCACGCCGTCCTCGCGTCCGCACAGCTCTCCGTCCAGATAGCGAAGGAGCTTGTCGTCCTCGAAGAGTTCTTTGTCCCGTTCCTGGCTGGCGCTGCCGACCCATCCTATCGTCTGGGCGGCCACCGAACCGTACGGATAGAACCGGTCCTCTTTCGGGAGAATTCGGATGCCGTCCGTATCCACAAATTCCAACTGGGCGGCGAAGACGTCATCGTCCGTCTTCAGCTCGATCAACGGCCAGTCATCGTGCATCTCGGCAATGTCCACTTTGCCGACCATTTCAAAGCGCTTGGCCTGGTCGGGCTCCCTCGCCTCGAAATCGGCCATCGCCACGGAGAACGGGATGCTCTCGATGTTGTCGTAGCGCTCGAAAACATCGGAATTCGGGCAGTTTCGCCGCCACGCCTGGAATTCACGGTCGTTCCAAACACGCTCGTTTATCTTCTGTATCGCGCTGGTGATTTCGACGGGATCGACGGCTTTGAGTTGGGCGCACGCGTCGATAATCTGCTGCAACCGTTCGAGCCGGTCGCTGATCTCGTCCTTCACTTCGGTAACGGCTTCCACCTGCTCGGCCTGCTCGGCGGCGGCGTCGAGCATGAGCCGCCGGATACGATCGTCCAGGAAGCAACTGAGCGTGTAGTTGATGTGCACCCAGAACCGGGCCTGGTCAGTCGCCAGAACATTGTCGTTTCGATCGACGATGTTGCCCCGCACGGTGCTGAGCTGCCTGGATCGGCCCATCCGCCGTTTGAGGTCCTCGATTTCCTGATGGACGGATGAGGCGCCCAGCAATTGCATCTGCCCTAAGCGGACCAAACAAACGCCCAGCAGCAAAATGCTGAAAACAACAAAGATGGTCACTCGCCTATTGTACATGACTCACTCGTGGATTTGCGACTGCCGAGCGGTCGGAAATCGAGCATCCGGCATCAACCTACCGCCTTGAACGCCGCCGGGGACGATTCATTTCTATGCCCGCGCACCAGGCAGCCGGAATGAATAAGAACGGCCCCACGATGCCTGAATAGAGAGACGTCAAAAGGACGGCGGTCAGCATGCTCTCCGGCATCGGCTCCCTCTTGACAATAAACGCCAGCAGATGCGCAAGAAGCGCCGTGAGTACGCCGACGACGAAAATCGCGACCGCCTGATACGGCTTGGTTCGGATGGCAACCACACGGTGCACGTAGGCCAGCGAAGTGCCGAGCAAACCGAAACTGATCATGTGCGAGCCCATGCCGAGCGGTGAACCAATGAGATCGGCCGCAAAGCCGATGGTAAAGGAGCTAATGATCGCCTCTGTCATGTTGCTGTAAATTGCAAAGAACACCAAAAGCACGAGCAGCAGATCAGGCCTGTTGTTCCAGCGATCCAACATCCCTTTCTGCAAAACGGCTGCAGCGAGAATGAGAATTGCAAAGCGAAGCCATCGCATTCTATTTCCTTCACCCGGTCCCGCGAGACTACCTCTTCGGAGGCATGATGATCACGGCGACGTCCTCAAGACTCTCCAGGTCGCACGCCGGCCGGACCGTCACGTCCCAAACCGCGGCTTCTTTCGGATTTCTCTCGCACCGAGACACCCTTCCCGTTATGATCGGCGCATCCAGATCCAGGATGCCCTGTTTCTTGAGGGCAAAGACTTCCGTGTCCACCTCAACCTTGTTCTTAAGCATCTCAACCGTGGCCGAACGGCCGTCGCCCCTCATGATCCCCTTCTGTCTGGCAAGCTGAACCGGTATCTGGGACGTTGTATCGGTAATCAACGTGACGCGCGCCGTGCCCCCTTGCGGAAAAACGTCGGATATGGTTCCAATGATGCTCTCCCCGCCCAGAACGTACTGTCCCTTGACCAGACCTTTGCCTTTGCGATAGTCGATGGTCAACTCGCTGCGGGGTCCGTCGAGCGTCTTCGTAATTACGTCAGCCACCAACCAGTCGGCGCCGTCCCAGATGGGGCTATTGTAGAGACCATAGAGTTTCTGAAACTTCTTGCGCTGTTCATCCAAAGTCTGCTGGAGGCTTGCGATCACGTTGAGCAACCGCGTCTCTCCGCCGCCGAGCGAATCGCCGGACGGTTGCTCCACACGCGCCGTCAAGGCCACGTTTCCGCCCAGGCTCAAAGGCCAGCGAAAGATATCCACGAAGGCAAGCTGGAGCTTGCCCGTGAGTGACTGCGGGGCGAACAGCAGAATGCACCCGGTCAGCATAAGCCAGGTGAACAACATTCGTCTGGATACTTTCGCTTGCTTCCGTGCCATCGTATTGAAAGAAGGTCTCAGGATAGCAGATTATCAGGACATCAGAGTATCAGTGACACTTCGCCGGGGCGATTGAGTCCCCACGACGACTTCCGGGTCCTCTGAAACCTGATTCATCCTACCTGATTTACCGATAACCTGATCTTCCGCGTTCCAATCACTCCCATCCGTACTCATTGTGATCCATGGTATCTTTCCAAAGCTCCAAGTTCTCGAGGTAGACGCTGGTACCTCGAGCGACGCTGCTAAGCGGGTCCTCGACAATCTGGACCTTCAGGCCGGTGGCGTTGGCCAGTACTGTATCCATGCCTCTCAGCAGCGAGCCTCCGCCGCAAATGTGGATGCCATTATCGATAAGGTCCGCCGCTAACTCAGGCTCAGCCTTTTCGAGCGTGGCGGTGACCGTGTCGATAATCGCGGCTACGGGATCACGGAGGGCTTCCCGAATTTCCTCACTCGTTATGACGATCTTTCTTGGCAAGCCCGAGATAGTGTCCCTACCGGCTACCTCCATCGTCAATTCCTCTTCCAGCGGCGCGGCTGAGCCGACCTGTATCTTGACCTTCTCAGCCCTGGCCTCGCCGATGAGAAGATTGTAGGTCTTTTTGAGATGATTGATGACCGCTTCGTCCATGTCGTCTCCGCCCATGCGGATCGACTCAGCCGTGGCGATATCCGCCAAGCTCATGATGGCGACCTCGGTGGTTCCGCCTCCAATATCAACGATCATGGAAGCCGTCGGGTCCGTGATGGGCAGGCCCGCGCCGATTCCCGCGGCCATCGGCTCATCAACCAGGTACACCCGGCGGGCGCCAGCGCGTTCGGCGCTGTCGATCACCGCCCTGCGTTCGACGGCGGTAATACCACTGGGCACGGCAATAACGACCCGCGGCCTGATGAGCCCACCCCGGCCGTGGACTTTGCGGATAAAGTAACCGAGCATCGCCTCGGTGATCTCGAAGTCGCTGATGACGCCGTCCTTGAGCGGTCGTATCGCCGTGATCGAGCCCGGCGTCTTGCCCAACATCTCGCGCGCCACCAGGCCCACCGCCTCGCCGTTATTCAAGACGATGTTCGTTCCTTTGCGGACCGCTACCACGGAGGGTTCATTGAGGACGATACCTTTATCGCGGACACAAACGAGGGTAGAGCAGGTACCCAGGTCGATACCCATATCCATACTGAACCAACCCAGGACCGTGTCCAGTAACACGCTAGACTCCTTTCCGAGTTCCCCATCTACACCTTGACGAAAAGCCGACTATTCCCGACCGACCAGACCTCTATATAATGGCGGGTGGCGGTGTTGTCAACAGCAATAATTCGAGCTTATTGCGGTATCGCGAAAAGTGTCTCGTACTGCGCGTAGGACTGATAGGCGACGTACGCCGCCGTGGCCAGGACAACGCAAAAGGCCACAGCAAGAATGACGGTGTAAAGGTTGTCGGGTATGCTGATCTTTTTACCACGACTCTGCACGGCAGGACTCATGTATTAACCTCGCGTAGCAATGCACTGACACGCCATTGGGGCGGTCTTACAGATTGGTTCTGACGCTGTCATCCACTCTGGGCTGATTCTGCAGGCCGGCCTGGAGCATCTCCAGCCAGCCCGTGGATTTCTCAGCCATGACGTCCAGGATCACGATGTCGCAGATATACTTGTCAGCCCGAATCACGTGGAATCTCATGCCCTTCTTGACGCCCTCGGCCTGACCGATCGATATCTCCGCCAGACGCTCCTGCGGCTCCACGTCGGTCACGATACCCTGCAAGTCGATATTCTTCACCCCGGGCGCGACTTGGGCCAACGATTTCATCGGCGTGACGGGTTCCGCTGACGCGGTGATCTTGCCGTACTGTTGCAGCACGTCGTTGAGCTTGCTCTGCAACTCCGTCTTCTCTTCGACCAGACGCTTCGTTCTTGCCTCCAGGTCGTCAATGACCGCCATCTTGGTCATCAGGGCGTCCGTCGTCTCTTGGTGCTCGCTCTGTTCTTTAATCAGATCGGCCTTAACCTGTTTCAGCTCCGCCTCGGCGGTGGCCCGCAACTGGTCGTTCATCTGGACCGTCTTGGAGAAATCCTTCGCTGCAGCTTCCCAACTGTCCTCTTTTCGCCGAGCATCGTCTCTGTCGATCTCGGCCTTCTTCAGATCCGCCTGCAGACCGTTGATGCGCTCCTGAAGGCTCGCGATCTTGTTGTTCAGATCCAGCTTGACCTTTACCGTTTCGTCTTTGAGGACGTTGTAATTCTTGTCGGCGCTATCCGCCCTTCTCTCGGCCGCCTGGTAGCGACTCTGCTGACTCTCGAGCTTCTCCCTGTAGTCCACGGCGCTGGCAACATACGTCACGACAATACCGCACAGAAAGATCGAGGAAAGCGTTAGCAGCACTATTAGAACCTTTGTGAGTGTACTCAAAACAGTCTCCTTTCACCGAACCAGTTTGTTCTTTTCACGACACCCCTCATCGATGCCGAAAAAGGGAACCTAAGACAACCATGAGGACATGACTCCCGGCCCACTCTCTCCTGACTTTTATAGGACATTCTACCCTGTTAGTACCAATCCGGGAGATACACAATTCACGCCCCGGTACCCGTATGTATATCACAATTCTACGCTTAAAGGGCGGAAAGGTCAAGTCAAATCTCGCAAATAGCCTAAATTAAAATCTCTGGCCAAACGGATGGAGGCCAACGTCTTATAACATGCGGTCTCTCCGGCCAGATTATCTGGTTTTTGTTTGGAAAACGGCCTTGGCCGCGGCGATCCGGACGTACTTCGATTCGTTCCCGAGCAATTGAGGTAGATATTTTGTCAAATCGGCCGTGCCAATATTGCCAATCGCCAAAGCCGCCAGCACGTTGACCCGCTCGGCGGCCGTTCTGTCCATGGTCCCGGTAAGGTTCTTCTGGAAGACTTCGAGCACCTCCGGCTTGCCACTCGGATCCCTGAGCACACCGAGCTGCCCCGCGGCGGCCAGCCGGACCTCCAGCACCGGATCGTCCAGCTTCGTGACCAGGATGTCTCTGGCCCGGCGCGTGCCCAAGGCCCCGATGCCCTGGACCCCCACCATCCGGTCGTCGGCGTTGGCACTGTAGGCAATCGCCCACAACCTCTGAAGGACATCCTCGTCACCCAGCATCGCCCGGGCTTGGAGGCACTGGAGCTTCACCTTGTCACTGGAATACTTGTCCTCCTCGGCGCGTTTGAGCATCCTCAACGCGCCTCGGTCCTTGATCTTGCCGACGAGGAAAGCCGCATTGGCTCTGACTTCTTGATCCCGGCTTTCCAGGGCCTTGCGGATGACCTCAAGATACTGCGTCGCGCCCAGCCTGCCCATCGCGTAAGAGGCGGCGATGATGACGTTCGAGTTGCCATCCTGCAGCAACGGATAGAGGGCTTGTTGCGCGGGAGCATATTGCACGTCACCGACGGCCAGGGCCGCGGCGTAGCGAACCGGCACGACTTGATCGTGCAGCAGACGCTGGACGCCGGGCATCAGGTCGGCTCGGCCGGTCGTGCCGACCACCTCGATGGCATTCACGCGTGCCACGGCGTCCGGGTCGACCAGGGCCTGCTGGATGATTTGCACCGCTTCCTGCTCGACGGACGTGGCCTTCGTCGCAGGCTGATCCGAAAACAACGACGGCGGCGTCTCATGGCATCCCGGGATCAACACGGCCGACCAGACAAGAAGCAGGATAGTGACAGCTAGAGCGGCTTTGGTCTTAAACCTATTTCCCATGGAACCACCTTGTCAAAAAGACTCTTCTCTTTCCCGGCCTCGCGAAGCTGCCCCAAAGCAGCACTATTATGAGAAGAATCACAACGCCCTGACAACAAAAATCCAGCCATTCACCGTGTTTGCTGAAAAAAGTGACTCTGGAGTCTATCGGCACTCTGTCCATGAACCACCCGGCCATGCCCGTTCGAGCCATCGCCCGCTCGGGCAGCGTGCCCTTCGTAAATCCGTCTCTGATCCGTCCGAGGCTGTCGATCATACAGCTTATGCCCGTGTTCACGCTTCGCACGACCGCCAGCCTATTCTCGACCGCTCTGAA
>JARRQQ010000155.1:0-11436 GCA_037381725.1 Sedimentisphaerales bacterium | reverse complement strand
AGCTGCCTTATACTGTTTTTCCTTTTCATCCTTTTGCGTTTGCAGACGTTGGCATTCTTCCTCCAGTTTGGGTATTTCCTCCTGGGCTTTGGCTACGATGGCTCGGTCGTTTTCCACCGTCTTTTGAATGCACTTCAACTTCTCAAGAGCCTGGTAGTAGATCCACTCGATAAAGGCCACGGCCAACAAACTCGTATCATCTTCGCTGACGCCGTACACTCGATACGAGAGCGTTCCTGGGGGGGTCCGAGTGTAATCTGATTGGGTAGAGAACGGGGACCCCACGCGCCAATCTTTGCTGTTAGTGACTCTAGACGCATTCTGCACTTTGATGATGGATTGCCGCTGCGTCTCGGACATCAGTTTCCATTGCGGCGTGTCCGATATACCAAAGATCCACGTACTCAATTGTCTATCCTTGATGATATGAAAAGTACCCACATACTTCGCCCCAGTCGGGTGGGAGGATAATCCAATGCTTCTCGTTGAAACTTCAAATTGCAGCTCACGTTTTGTTTGGGCGTTCTGTTCTGCGTAGGCCGTCGAGAAAATAGCAATCGTTGCGACAACGGCGAACCATCGACTCTTTCTTGAAATGAACATGGTTTCTATCTCCTTTCTAAAAGGCTTTGTAAGTGACGTCTTGCTTCTGCACTCTGGTCGGTTCCCGGAAATGATGCGATGACATCGTTGTATCTTTTCACGGCGTACTGTTGACCGCCCGGCTGCGAGGACAGTAAGTCCGCCACGGCTAACATCTCCGCCGCCATCGCCGCGCGATTGGCCGCCACATCGATCTCAGCCGCTGAGGGTTCCTCGTCCGTCAAGTGCGGTGACTTACTCGGTTCGGACAGCAACCGCCAAGTTACGCCGACTCCCAATATCAGCAGTACGCTCGCGGCAACCGCCGTTACCGGCCGGAACCACTTTCCACTGGATTTAGACTTCTCCAAGGGGAGCGTCTTCGGCCATTGAGCTTCACCGGTTTGCCAGACGGCTTGCGTCACGTGGAGCGACCGCTCCAGGGCGTCCAGCATTGTCCGGCAGTTTTGGCAAATCGCCACGTGTGCCGCTATCCGTTCGGCCCGGCTCGGCGGCACGTCGCCCTCCACATAAGCGACAAGCTCTTCTTCGGATACAACCCGGCAAATCTGCTCTTTCACAACTTGATTCCTTTCTGCGTCAATGCCTTGGCCAACGCGATCCGTCCATCGTAAAGCCGTTTACGAACCGTCCCCGGCTCCAATCCCAAAATCCCACCGATTTCGTTCGCGTTGAAGCCGGAATAGTACTTCATAGCCAACGGCATCCGGATCGACTCATTCATTTCACCCAAACACTGCATGATCGCTTCTATTTCCTCCGCACGAATCGCCTGCCTCTCCGGCCCGGCGGCGTTGTGCTCCAGCTCGGTCCACTGCTGTAAAACTTCCTTCGCCGCCCGGCGATCGCGCTTGCGCCGGCGATACTCCAACAAACACCTGTTTACCGTCACTCGTATAAGCCACCGCGCCGCTTCAGAGTCGCTCCGACCTTCCGGCGGCCGCTTCACCACCTCAAGATACACATCCTGCAAAATATCGTCTCCATCTTCCGCGCTAAGCCCCATTCCGACGACGAGCCGTCGAAGCCGCTCGACGTGTCCCATGAAGACAGAGTGCATATGCATGCTTGAGATCGCCTTCCTTACCGTCTGCTACGATTGTTCTTCGATTAGTATAGTGCGCAGAGTGAACGAAGTGTTACCGAGAAAATGCAAAAGAATCAGCTCGTGCTTTCCCCGGTTTAGTGTGACAGCGAGAAAGACTCTCTATGTGTACGGTGTTAAACGCTCTCTATTAACACTGTAGTGTCTTAGGCGTGCGCGCAGGGGCAGCACGTGTGCAAGTTGTCGGGGTACGCCTCGTGAAAATGCCCGCCGCGCGCGACAGCGTCTTCCTGGGCTTTGAAAAGGGACAGGCAATTCTCAGCGGTTTTCTTTAACTGTTGTGTTTCTTCGTCCGCGATAGGTTGATAGGAGCGCCCAGCTTCGATGGCCTTGTCCAACAGATCGAGGAATGACGGGGGGATACCCGCGGCCACCGGCTTTTGCGAGAGAGTGAAGCGGACCGCTGCGTTCGTCTCGTCCTGAGTCTCCGTCGCGCGATACCACCATTGCCGGGTTCGTTTCATGCCTCTCGGCCAGGGGCCTTTCGACAGCGGCTTGATTGCCAGCACGGCCGCACCCTGTTGCTCGGCAAGCTCCATGACCGGCTTGCCAAAGCCCATCTTGAAGTATTCGACGAAGTTGATGGGGAACATGACCGTATCGAAACGAAAGCCGTTCATGGCCGCCAGCGCGCCTTTTGTTGTGTGGGCCGAGAAACCGATGAAACGGATCTTGCCTTCATCTTTGGCTTTTAGGATGGTCTCCATCGCGCCGTTGGGGCCGAGCGCCTGCTCGACCTCGTCTGGCCTGCGGATGTGGTGCAATTGATACAGATCGAAATGGTCGGTCTTCAGTCTTTTGAGCGAACGCTCCAGTTCCATGCGGCAGCCGTCCTTGTCCCGCATCTTGGTCTTGCACGCTAAGAAGAATTTGCTGCGATCAAGGTCCTGAAGCCCGATGCCCATTTTGATTTCGCACTCCCCGTCCCTGCCGTAAGCCGGCGCGACGTCGAAATAGTTCACGCCTCGGTAAAGTGCATCGCGGAGACCCGCGTTGCATCGGTGCTGGTCATAATGGCTCAGGGCCAGCCCGGGAAAGCCGACCACCGAGATCTTTTCGCCCGTTCGACCGAGCGCCCGTCGGGGCAGCCCACTGACTTTCTCATCGCTGTAAATGGAAGCGGCTTTCTCGGCGGCTACGGCGGGCCGGGCACTGATAGTACTACCCGCGGCGATGCCGGCACCAATTTTCAAGAATGATCGTCTTTTCATGGTCGTCCCCTTATCTTTCGGATCTGCCACAGAACCTATCAGGCTATATTGTAGGGCCGCAAGCAGGTTTATGCAATAGAAACCACCGGGTTGGCGCAGTAAATCGAAAAAAGCAAAAGGGGTTGAATCTGCACCCTGGAGTTGGTATCCTATAGGGCGAGGCTCAATGGTGACGCTGAGCAGAAACAGATGGAAAACCTCGGACCGGGTTTACGGTTGGGAAGGAGTTGTGTTATGAGAGGTTGGGCGGCCCTTGTGCTCATCGCTGCGGTATGCGTCTGCAGCGGTTGTGCCAAGTACTATTATCAGGAGGGCAAGACGTTTGAGCAGTGCAAGAGAGACTACGAGGAATGCGCGGCGGAGCTTGCCAAGCGCGTCACGAACAATAAGCCCGGTGCGTACGAGCGCAAGTACATGGAACATTGCATGAAAGAAAAGGGCTACACAACCGTTACGGAAGACAAATTACCTCTACGTGCCAAGCGCGAAGACCCCGATCTGAGCCTTCGCGGATTCCTCTATGGCAGACGCCGGGGCTTGGCCGGCGCCTTGAGCGGGGAGTAATCACCTCGCTGAGGCATTTGCCGCACTCGCGTCGAGAAGAGTATGGTCGGCCCTCTTAGCTGTGTTCTTTCACTTTGATTTTCACAGCCCTTGTCTTCGCGGTCTTCGGCAATCTTATTGAGAGGACACCGTCCTTGCACGTTGCGTCCACTTTGTCCGGATCAACTTCCGAAGACAGATTCAGATC
Organism: Sedimentisphaerales bacterium; assembly: GCA_037381725.1. GTDB lineage: Bacteria > Planctomycetota > Phycisphaerae > Sedimentisphaerales > Anaerobacaceae > JAFGTG01. The sequence continues at coordinate 7,766 of JARRQQ010000155.1, read as the reverse complement.
ACGCCTGAAGCTTCCGTAAGAACGCTCGACGTGGTACTGGTTTTTCGCTTTCTCTTCCTTCTCAGGTTTAAAGCCCGGAAAATCACTATTTAGCTATAAGCAAGGAGCGAGAGAGAATCGCTCCACGGCTGTCATTCTTGCAGGACGACAAATGGTGAGATGACAATCCGGCGCCAATTCTCACCGAGCGGCGACGTGGGTCATTTACCGCTTGTAGCGTTTGGAGTCGGGCTTTGCAATTTCGCGGACTTGGTTGTATAGTGTAGAAACTGGAGCAGTGGCCGAGCGGCTGAAGGCGACGGTCTTGAAAACCGTTGTACCGAAAGGTACCGGGGGTTCGAATCCCTCCTGCTCCGTTTCGCACAAATCGTCAATAGAGCGCCTCCCCTATCCGTTTTTAAGTTATTTTGGAGTCACAATTCGGACTTTTCCCTATTGGGGTGATTCTGCGTCACACCTACCATGCGCGTTAGCACGAGCACGCAGTCGAAAGATCTGCGATGCTGGAATTTGATCGCTGCGATACTTTCGGTTTGGAAGAAAGGTGTGTGATGAGACGCAGAAGACTTCGATACTCCGCGGCAACTCCCGTGTTGCCCTTATTGGCGGCGATTTATCTGTCGGTGATTCCGTCCGGCGTAGCCGGAATTGGCGCCGAGCCGATCCTTCCGGAACCAACTGCCTTAGGGGCGACTCACTCAGAACCGGTTCGCTCAGAGCTGACTGTTCGGTGGGAAACTGTCCTGATGAGAGTGACAGGCTACTGTCCATGCCCTAAGTGCTGCGGAAAGCACAGCGACGGCATCACCGCCTCCGGCCACGAGATTACTCATGGTGACACTTTTGTCGCCGCCGACAGGCGATACGGTTTCGGCACGAGGATGATCGTGCCCGGGTATAACGATTCCAAGCCGGTTGACGTACTCGACCGAGGCGGCGCCATCCGGGGCGATCGGTTGGACGTGTTCTTCGATTCTCACGAGCAAGCCAGGCAGTGGGGCGTTCGATATCTGGCTGTCAAAGTGCGGGTCGATTAGCTCGAATTCTCACAGCGCGTTCATTTGTCCATTTCTGAGACAAGGCGCAGGACTCTCAGGTAGCCGCCGGGGATGGGCAGGCCGAGGTTCTGTATCCTATGGACGTCCTTCCATGCGGGATCATACTCTCCTTTGGCATAGTGGGCGAGGCTCCGCCGGAAGATGGCTCGATGCCCGAAGTACTTCGGGATCGGGTCAAGCTCCATGATCTTCGTGAAATCTGAGATGGCTTCGTCGTACTGTTTCATCGCGAAACAAAGGCAGCCGCGTTTCTCGTATGCATCAACAAGCCCCGGCTTTATCTCCACAACCTTGCCGAAATCGGAGACTCCTTGTCCCAATAGACCTATAGTAATGGAGACCAGCCCCCGGTTGTAATAGGCTTCGGCGAACCCGGGGTCTTTCTGAAAGGCTCGGGTAAACGCTGCCAAAGCCGCCTCGTACCGACCCTCCCGCGCGGCGGCGATTCCACGTCTGTTGTAGGCGTTAGGATCCTCCGGGCCGACTTGGCCAACGTCGGGTCTTTCCCGTAACTCGTCTTGCCATTGCGGCTGGGGCGTCTCGAGCGCTTGGTCGAATTCCTCTTGCCACTCGTTCAGATCTTCCTGGAGGCGGCGGGTCATCTTCGCTTCGAAGGCATCGCCGAAATCCATGTAGCTGTGTCTCTGGAGGACTTTGCAGCCGAGCGGATACTTGAGCTTAGCGGCGCTGTAGGGCAGCGCTTTTATCTTAGCCGCATCGACGAACGTCTCCGCATAGCCGAAGGACTCTTTGAGAACGACATCGAAAGGCAGATTGTAAGGCGATACAACGCCGGTTATCACGTGGATGAATCCGCAGCCAATGACGATAAGTCCGGCGGCCACGGATAATGTGACCGACGTTCTGTCATACCACTTCGGCCGCTTCTCCGGTTCGCGTCCCTCCGACCGATCCTCGGATTGAGAACAATCCTGAGCCCTGCGGTCTAACTTGTCTGCGTACTTTCTCGGTCCGCTGAAGACCATTTTGCCCCCTGTTAATGCGGGTGGGCCCGGCCGGCTTTGTTCTTGCACAAGTCCTCACTAACAGGATACCGCAAATCTGCAGGGGGAGCAACCCGGTTATGGACAGTCACAAGAACCGCCCGTTTGGCGATGACGAAGTGCGATGTTCCGGGCTCGTCGGAAGCGAGAATCCAATTAGTCTACAGCGTCCTGGAGCGGCGGAGCCAGCCGATGATGCCCGTGCCGACGGCGCCGAGAATGATCGCACCCGGGATCGGCAAAACCTCGATGCCATTGTATCCCATGTCCGTCAGCCCACCCTGAAGGCCGGCGGGAGCGAATTCCGACGGGGCAAGTGAGATTCCCAGGGCCAGATCTCCCACGTGGAGGCATTCGATCACGCTTGGCGCGAAGTGTGAGTCTCCCATCGAGTCGTGACCGCTAAGATGACCAAGCAGGCCGGAATCAGTCCAATCACTCTCCTCCGGACGGAGTCCCAGAGCACATGCAAGGGTTTCTTCAGACCACCTGGATGGTGATTCCTCCATCGAAAATCCCGCCCACTCTTTCCCCTGAGCGAACATAGCGGCCATTCCAAAGCCGGAACGCGGCTCCCCGCCGCAAACCGCCGCGTCGAGATACCCGACATTCCACCCCTGATATTCGAGGATTGGGAATCCCATACCCAGAATCCGAGATCCGTGCAGACCCGAAGTCAAAGGGGCCTGCAAACTCAACGGATCAGCTATCGCGGCTTTAGCCCTCTCGCTGACGGGCAAGATAGGAAACAACACCAGGCAAAATACCAGTCTCTTCATAATTGCTCTCTTCCCTGAAAGCACCCACACCAATCTCCATAATCTTTTAGTTTGAGACTACAGCTCCCCAGAACGGGGGCCAGCGGGCCAACCCTCCCGAGAACCGCAAATCGGTAGATGGGAAAGACTCACGGCTGACTACAGTCCCACATCCCTTTACAAGTATTGTGGATACGATTATTATAGGACTGGGTCAAGTGATTTGTTGCGTTTTTTTCGATATTCTGTGGAAAAGATGAAGATTCTGTAGATTTTCGCGGCGTGGTCACTATCATAATAATCCAGAAGATTCGGCGGCGTAGCCAAGTGGTCCAAGGCGCTGGTGCGCAACATCAGTACTCGTTGGTTCGAATCCAACCGCCGCCTTTTTGGATTTATGATTGTGGCTGCCGGGGAGGCGCGGACCACGTCATGATTCGCAAATCATGCATCAGCGGCATTCTTCGGGTAGTGGGGCGAGTACAACAAGCGCTTTTTGCGAAGGGTCAATTTGCCTTCGGAGACAAATTCTTCTCCACGCTCTGAAAGGTGTTCGACCATTCGTTGCCGCCACTGAAGCAACGTGCTCTTGCCGGCCGGGTCGGCGGACAAATTATGCAATTCGTTCGGATCGTTGACCAGGTCGAAGAGTTCTTCCCTGCCGTCGTAGGCATAGTAAATATACTTGAACCTGCCATCGGTCAGCGCGTTCCAGTGGTCCTTGCTATAGCACATCGAGTGTTCCAGGTCGATGAATGGGTGCCAGCCCTTCGTGTTTCCACGAACCAGCTCCAGCATACTCTTGCCGTCGAGATGGCCCGGAATGGGCGCGCCGGCGGCGTCAAGGAACGTCGGGAGCACATCGCGCAGCTCCACCGGCTGCGAAAGTGTCTTGCCGCGTTGATGGTCCATTCCCATATTTCTGGGCCATCGCAGCAGCATAGGAATCCGAGCCGAGCCTTCATAGGCGTAGGTCTTGCGCCAGAGGTTGTGATCACCGAGCATGTCGCCGTGATCGGCGAAGAAGACGATCAGCGTGTTCTCGTACAAGCCGCGTTTCTTTAGAGCCGCGAGGATCCGGCCGATTTGCTCGTCGATGAACGTGACCGAGCCATAGTAGCCCCGGCGTGATTTCTTCGCTTGTTCGACGCCTAAATCACCATGCCAGAGACTCGGGTTCGGCGGCTCTTTGTGCGGTGAATAACGGGCCGCCCAGTCTCCCACGACGGGCGCAGGCATGTCCTGCTCGTCGTACAGGTCCGTGAACCTCTTCGGCGGATCATAAGGGCTGTGTGGCCGGGCGAAGGAGACCTTGAGCATGAACCGCTCCGGGTGGTCGTATTTCTCGATGAACTCAACCGCCCTATCCGCCGTCCACCGCGTCGGATGGAGGCGTTCCGGCAGGACGTAGTTCTTGGTTCGATAATCGTTCCAGCCGATCCCCGTCGCATCCGGATTGAGATCGGGCGCTTGCTGCTTGAACCACAGGTGATAGTCGCTGACGAAGCCTTTCGTTTCCGCGCGGCCCGACTCATCAACCAGCGTGCCCCAGCGTGCCGTTATAGCCGCGAAGTTTCTTTTGTGGATACCAGTGCATCTTGCCGATGCCGAACAGGTAGTAACCCACGTCGCGAAGTGCCCAGGACAGCTCGAACGGATACTTCCCCGCGACGCGCCCGTATCCGAGCATGCCGTGGTGCCAGGGCGACAAGCCCGTCAGGATGCCGGTACGCGCGGGCGTGCAGCTCGGAGTGGACGTATAGGCTTTCGAGAAGACAACGCCTCCGGCGGCGATAGAATCCAGATGAGGCGTCTTGATAACACGATTGCCCGCGCAGCCCAGACAATCACCTCGGAATTGGTCGGCCATCAGGAACAGAATATTCGGCTTGCGCGGCCCTGCAGTCGCGCCGCGGGCGAAGCCGTCATAACACGCGACGGTTGTTGAAGCTAAAGCCGCACTCTTAAGAAAGGCCCGGCGTGTCATTCTCGATGGATTGGAATGGCCCATATCGAACTCCTCGTTGATACCCTTTCCGGCGTTCCATGCCCGTCCGGAACATTCAGCACACAACTTAACCTCAAGAGTGTACCAAAATTACCCGACGGACACAATCCCGAAGAGCATTGACGAGAAGATGATAGACGTGGCCATTCCATGTCCCCACAAGACCGAACCGCTGCGCTCAAACCCAGGGCCTTGGCCCGCTTAGAATCATTCCTTCGCCCCGTGCCTCTTCAACAGTTCAACGACGGAGTCATGACCTTCCTGCTTTGCCATCGACAAGGCTGTTTTGTCCCATCCGTTGTTGAGATTGATGTCAGCACCCTTGGTAATGAGCAGCTCAACCAAATCTCTTGGACCATACTCGGCCGCATAGTGCAAAGGCGTGAAGCTGGCCATGTCCCGCGAATCAGGATTAGCGCCGTTGTCGAGCAGTAACGCGGCCGCCTCTTTACGTTTGTACCATATCGCGTAATGCAAGGGTAAGTCACTGTGGAAGTCTTCCGCATTGACGTCGGCCCCTTTTTCAATAAGGAGCTTCACTATATCAGTGTGCCCTTTCTTTAAGGCCCAATGCAGCGGTTTGCGGCCAAGGTTGCTCGGGTTGACATTGGCGCCCGCACGTATGAGGATTTCGGCTATGTCCTGACGGCCGTCCCGGGCTGCGTACAGCAAAGGCACCCAGCCATCGTTGTCCTTTATATTAACGTCAGCACTTTGGGCAATTAGAAGCTCAGCACAATCTCGGTCGGTTGTCAAGTGCAAAGGCGCCAGTCCTTCCCTGTTGTGCACGTTCACCTTGGCGCCTCTGGAGACCAGCAGTTGGATCATGTCTTTGTCGTTCTGCCTGGCTGCGTAATGCAGAGGCGCCCAACCGAGCCAGTCCTTTGCATTTACATCAACTCCCTTATCGATAAGGCTTTTCGCCTCGGCGAGGTTGCCCGTCCCGGCAACGTTGCAAAGAGAATTTGTCTGAGGCATCTCGCCACCTTTTAAAGTGAGCAGATCGAATATTCTCTGATGGTGTGCCTGCAACGCCGCGGAGGCGGGTGTATCTCCGGCTTCGGTTTTCGCATTGATGTCGGCACCTTTGGCGAGAAGAATTTCAACTACCTTCTCTCGGCCGTAGCGGGCGGCGTAATGCAGCGGCGTAGCGCCACTGTTTGCTTTGGCGTTCGCATCCGCGCCCCTGGCAAGAAGGGCTTCAACTGTTTCACCCATGCCTCTTAGTGCGGCGAAGTGCAGCGGCGTGCAACCGTAGGAGTCCCCGGCACTGACGTTGGCTCCTTTTGTGATGAGCAATTCCGCCAAATCCTTGTTCCCATAGAACAATGCGTGATGCAGGGCTGTGCGGCCGTTGTCATCTTTTGTGTTGATATCGGCCCCGTTGGCGAGCAGAGCCTTTACTCCGGCGTCTCTCGGCCAATCGACTGCCTCATGTAGTGCAGTTCTGCCTCGACAACCTCTTGAGTTGATGTCCGAACCGTGAGCCAGAAGCAGTTCGATCATACTCTGAGAACCGGCGACAGCGGCATAGTGCAACGGTGTATATTCATCTTTGTCCCTCGCTCGGGTATCAGAGCCGGCTGCGATAAGTAGTCTGGCGATATCCAAGTAGCCTTCGTAGGAGCGCCAGGCCAGGAAATGCAGCGGCGTCCAGTCATCCCTGTTCCTTGCGTTCACATTCGCGCCATGGGCTATGAGCAATTCAGCTATGTTCTGTTTCTTGTAGCCATATTTGGCTACGAGATGCAAGGGAGTGTTGCCCTTCTCATCCTTTGCGTTGACGTCGGCGCCATCTGAAAGGAGCGATTTTGCACGCTCGATATCGCCGGCAATGACCGCTTGATGGAGTGGTGTTGAGATGCCCTCTGTTCCAGCTCGTGTGGTCAGTACAAATACGGTTGGCACTGCTAAGAGAGCTGTTAGCAATGTGAGTGTTGCAGTCACTAAACTCGGGTGTTTGTAGAATTTTTTTCCTGGTCTTAACATGGTTTTGATCCTTTCCTCAATGTTTTTGACGGGACCGGCTACGGCCAACGATGGGACCGGCCGGGTTGGTTCGTGTTTGGCGGCTAACGCCTCCAGAATAGCTGTGCTGTAATCTCGCGGTGACGTACTCAAACGCGCAACAGCCATTTCGTCGCAGCATTTCTCGCGTTCGGCGCGTATTTTCCGGTTCGCCCACCAGACGAGCGGATGAAACCAGAATATCCCCTGAGCGATCACCTGCAAGATGTTCACGACGGCGTCGAACCGCAGCACGTGACTAAGCTCGTGGCTCAGAACGCTCCTCTGGTGCTCCGGCTTATTGATTTTCAGGAAATCGACGGGTAGATAGATACTCCCGCGCCACAGGCCCCAGACAAAAGGTTGACTGAAGCCTTCCACGAGCCAGACGTTAGGGAAATTCTTGTTGCCGTAACCTGCAAATAGATTTGCGACGTTGTTCTGCCATTCTGATGTGAGGGCCCTACGTCGTCTCCACAACCAGAGGTTGGCCCGCAGAGCCCGCAATAGATTGAAGACGAGAAACGCCGTGGCACCGACGGCCCAGCCAAGCCCAAGCCATTCACGAATGCCAATTTTCTGTCCTCCATCTTGAATCGCCGGTAACAGCGGCCTCTGAGAAGCAGATGGACGCACGCCGGAAGGTTCAAGCCTTGCCGTATCCGCTTCGTGCTGTGGAGCAAGCATCTCAGCCGGGACGGACATCGGAGCAGGTTCAACTCTCTCCTGTGGGGGCAGAATCGCCAAAGGCATCGCATAAAACGGCGGCACCAGACATTTGGCTAAGACGATCAGCCAGAGAAGATAACGCACGTGCGCGCTCTTATTCCGCAAGGCCAGATTCACGGCTGCTACGACAACAACCAGAAGGGCAATCTGCACGCTTTGAGCAAGCAAGTAATCCGTAATATGAGTCAGAGTCATCGCCATC
>JARRQQ010000154.1:0-8090 GCA_037381725.1 Sedimentisphaerales bacterium | reverse complement strand
GTGCAGAAATTCGTCCTCGCTCACGATCCGAACCTTGTCATCATCGGCGGCATAAGCCAGCGCGGCAACATCAGCTCGATCCGGGACGTCATCCGCCAGATTCGTAGAGGCTCGAAAACAGATATACTCCTGATGACAGGTGCCTTTGGACGAGTCGATCCTCGTGACGAGGCCCAGTGGCAAAAGATAAGCGATCCTAATCACTACACTGAGTATCGCAAAGACCTGGAGAGCCTCGCCCGCGAGACCAAATCAGCTTTTTTGGACATGGAGCTTGCCTGGGCGACGTACGTCCGCCAGTCCGGCAAGGACCTCGACTGGTTCAAACGCGACCCCATCCACGCCAACGAACGCGGCGAACAAATCCTCGGTCACATTCTCGCAAAGTATCTATCCACGAAACTTGCTCAATAGGCCAAGCCAACAAAGTGACAGCGAGACCGAAAGGTATGGTGAGGCCCGGCCCGCCGGCACGGTCTATGACACTGCTTGCGGATGGCTATCCTTAACCATCTCCAGATCGGCGGCCCGCGCATTGGACTCGACCTGCTCGACAGTCTTGCAGCCTGGGATCACGCAGGTTACAGCCGGGTGTTGGAGACACCAGGCCAAGGCCCATTGAGCCATCGGCACGCCGTCGGGAGCCTCGCTTCGCAATGTCGCAACTTTTTCGACGATTTCGTGATGTTCGGCTACATCCCCCCAGACGTTGCGAACGTCCGACTTGGCGAAGGTCGCATCCTTGCCATATTTGCCGCTCAGAAAGCCGCTGGCCAAAGGGACTCTCGCCAGCACGCCCAAGTCCTGGCGGAGGCACGAGTCGAACATCTGCTCTTCCGGCCTGCGGTCGAGCCGATTGTAGACGACTTGAATCGTCTCGACGCCCACTTCGGACGCCTGATCGACTTGATGCTGGCTGGCGTGTTTCTTGCTGACCGATACGCCCAGATGCCGGACCTTGCCCGCCTGCACCTGCTTTTCCAGCATTTTCCACAGACCCGGCGTGCTAAACATTTCGTCGGTACCGCTGTGAAATTGGTACAGGTCGATATAGTCTGTTTGGAGTGCCTTCAGCGAGTCCTCCAATTGTTTCTGAACTTGCTGCGGCTCGAAAAGCATGTCACGCTCGAAAGCCTCCTTGAATCTGTGGCCGAACTTGGTGGCGACAATCCACTCATCCCGCCGGCCTTTGATAGCCTGGCCGATTAGTTTCTCCGAAAAGTGGTCGCCGTAACATTCGGCGGTGTCAATCAGGTTGACGCCCAACTCGGCCGCCTTGTTCAGCATGGCATCCACCTCGGCCTGCTCGAACGTCTTGCCCCATTCTCCGCCAAGCTGCCACGTCCCGATCCCAACCACCGAGACGCGCATCTCCGTCATGCCTAACCGTCGATATTTCATGATTGTGTCTCCATACCAATCATTTTGACTGATCCTTTTACTGTATTCACCGAGCTAAGGCGACGGATTCCGCCGGAGGAATTGCACGACGTGCTGGCGTGTATCCTCAATCGTCCGTACGTTTGGCTTCATCGTCTTTAGAAAGTCACGACACGCGAGGGCGTACGCCAGATCGCTGGGATTGTTCACCGCGTGTTCAATGACACCTTTGCCATCGTTTGCATCATAGACCAGCGCCTGCTCCGACAAGCCGTCGCCCGCATAGACTTGCTCGATCCAGCGATGAGCCTTGAAGTAGCCATCATCCACGCGCAGGAAGACGAGCAGATCAAATCTATCGAAGTGTTTAATGGGTACGTCGTTGTCGCTACAAACCTGGCCTCTCGCCTGCTCTAAATCATCGGCGTGCAAATTCGTAGCGAGGATATGGCCGGCCTCGGACAACCTGCAATAGCTCTTCAGGGCATCCGCCCATAAATACGCAAAGTACGATCCCGCTCCGATCTCGTGGCAGATGTAACAACAACGATGAGACGGCTTCATTTTCTCCGCCTGATGCACGACGTGGGTTGTCGCTGCGACCAGCGGGACATCCGCAGGCACAAAATTCAACAAGGCGCACATGACCGTCGTCTTGCCGGCTCCACCCGGAACCGCACCGACCATAAAAGAGGCGCCTCTGCTGATATGTGCCATCAGATATGCGGCCAAGTCCAGGTCCAGAGTCCCGGCCTCCAATAAATCGAAGACTGACAGCATCCGTCCGCCTCGCTGGTTGCAACGGCTCAGCTCTTCACAGTGTTTTATGATCGCGTCGTCCATCCTTTATCCGTTCTGTCGAAGGAGACATTCTCGTCACACGGAATCAGCGGCCTTGTGGAATGCCGTATTAGTCTTTCGCTTTTTCGAGATAGCGCCGGAGAGCGACAGCTACGTCACGACCGAAGGCACGGGCATTATCGGCGGTGACGACGGTATCGCCCACGTTTGCGTAAGGAATCTCAATCGTCGTCGACAGGCGAACGCCGACTTGCTCGGCGCCCCACCGGCTGCACGATTTCAGTCCACCGAAGTTGTTGGCGGTGTTCCAGGCCGTCCCAAAGGGAAGGTTGCTCTTCGCGAAGTACGGCAACTCGCCCGTGTGCACGGATTCGAGAATGGCGGCGAATCTCTGCTGCTGTTTCCAAACAGCGGGATCGGAACTGCCCACGATGTAGATAACTTCGTTGTAGTCGCCGCTGATGTAGGGGCAATGCAGGTCAAGAACCAGGTCGAGCTTGCCGCGAGACCATTGAGGCACGAGGCGGCGGATGGTCCGGACGGAAGGATAAATGCTTTCACCGGCGTAGTCGCGGTTGTGATCGTGGGGCTTGCGGTTCTTGCCCTGGTCGCCGTCCTCGACGCCGTCTTTGTCCACAAAGGGTATCGCCAGTATTTCCACATTATCTCGGAACCAACGTCCCAGGTCCGTCTTGGCGAGGACAGCGTCCAACAGGCCCTCAAGGCTGTAGGACGCGATCATTTCACAAGCATGATGGCGGGCCGTGAGTAGAATGCGGTACTTGGGCGTCCCATCGAGCTTGCCCACGTCGAGGCGTTCGACGACCCGACCCTTGCGCGTGCGGCAAAGCTCGCGCACCGCTAAGTGCGGATCATCCGCGTGTCTTCGGAGGAACTTTTGCAGGTTCGCCTCCAGATAGGGGATTGAAAAACAGAATTGGACTTCCCGGCTCTCAGGGGCAAAGGCATACGTGAACGAAGCTTTCTGCACAGCCTTGGGGCCAAGCCACGACCACGTGTGTCCGCCATCGGTGCTGACCGCCGGCCCCTGAGTTCCGATGGGGTTATTGCCCTCGAACAGAAACTTGAGCGTCCGCCCGGCGGCGCCGCGAACGCGGAACTTCCAGTAAAACCACCATGTAGACGTGTCCCGCAGGTCGGGTTTGAGGAACACGGTGTCGTCCTCGATGCGGTCCACGATGATATTGCCGGCGGGCACATCTGCGTCGATGGCGAGGGCATCTGCGGGAGTAGACGTCGCTTGATTCGCCTGCCCATTATCTCGATGAATGACGATTCTCCGTGAGTTTGTGGACCGGACCATCTCGGCCGCTCCGTCGGTTAAGGGAGCATCCAGGCCGTCAAGAACGGCATCGTTGACGTCGTCGAAGACGATGGCGTGGCGATAGTCCGGAGCAGCGGTCTGAAATCGGAGATTCTGGAATCTCAATCCTTTGACATGACGGCAGAAGAATCCATAAGCGGGGAGTGTGCCGAACATTGTGCTTTCCGGATAAGCGGTCGGTCTCTCAGCGATGGAGCGTGACGCAGCTTCTTTCGCACCGCCTCCCTCGAAGCCTAATTGGATATTGCTGAGCGTGACGTTCTCAATAGCGTGGCCGGGCAGGCCGGTAATCGAGCAGCCCACGGCGGAACAATCCGTCGCAATAACGTCGCTCACGATGACGTTCCGGAAGTTGCCTATGCCGGGCTTCGCCTGGTTCTTTTCATAAACGCGGGCGCGGTTGCCCAATCGCATGAAGATCGGGACGGTGACGCCTTTGATCGTCAGGTTGGAGACGGTGACGCGGTCGAGCGCGCCGCCATCGACGATTTCCAGAGCAACGCCGGCCAAGCCTCTCTGGCGACCATAGATGACCTTGGAATAGCGTGGAGAGCAGATCGTGCAATTAGTGACGGTGACATTTTGAAATCCGCCACCGGACTCGGTGCCCATCTTGATCGAATTGCAGTGGCTGCTGATAATGCAATCGGAAATGGTGACGTTCTCGCATGGCGTTAGCGAGAGGCTCTTCAGCACGACCCCGTCATCGTCGGAATCGACCCGGCAACCGCTGATAGTGACGTCCCGGCAACTGTCGATGTTGAGACCGTCGTTATTGTAGCTGACGTGATTGAAGACGGTCACGTCGCGGATCGTCAAACGGTCGCATTGGCGGTAGTGCTCCATCCAACTGCCGGCGTTACGCAAATGAATCCCTTCGATAAGAACGTCGGAGCAGCCTTCCAGGTAGATGTTCTTCGGTCGCGGGCCGTTCTTGTATTTGAAGTTCGCTCCCTGGCCGTCGATTGTGCCCCGCCCGCAGATCGCGATATTCTCAAGATTCTTGCCGGCGATGATGGCCCAATAACTGAACGTTTCGCCTCTGGAGTCGCCGAGCTTCCGAGGCCGACCGTAGTCCTTCTTTTCTTTGCTTCCGAGGAGCACGCAACCGGGGTCGAGCCAGAGGTTAACGTGGCTTTCCAGGTAGACCGTCCCCGTAAGCCATGTTCCGGCGGGGAAGTAAACCGTTCCGCCCCCGTCGCGAGCGCATTGATCGACGGCGTTCTGAATCGCCTCCGTGCAGAGGGTCGCGCCGTCGGATTTGGCGCCGAAATCGAGCACGTTATACTTTTCGCCCGAACCAAAAGCCACGGGGCCGATCAGAAGCAGCGGCGACAACAGCAAGAGGGGCATCTTTCTGAACATAACAGGGTTCCTTCATTCAACAGGGTTCGTTTTGCCGAGCGTTCGATAAGACTGTTTATACGCAAAAACCCGCGCAAATCAAGAAGCCATTGCCGATATTCGTCGCAACATCCCTCCGTTGACCAAACAGGGTGTATTTGGTAAGCTGCAAAACTGATGATTACGCTGTCTATGAAAAGAAGGAACAATCCCATGCGAAAGTGCTCCGCAATACTGTGTGCCAGCCTGATCGTATTCCTGACTACATCACTGAATGCCGATACGACGTTAAAGCCAGGGCCTTCGGCCATTCCTTGCTTTGACGTGTACGAACTCGTGCTGAACGCCGACCCGCCTGTGAAAGGCAATCCGTTCACGGACGTTGAGGTTCGTGCGGTATTCACGCCGGAGGGAGGTTCGCCGATAGAGGTGGACGGCTTCTGCGATGACCAGGCGGGACGGTGTTTTCGCGTGCGACTCTGCCCATCACTTCCGGCGACAAAGTACACCTTCATCGTCACGACAAACATGGCCGGCGGGAAAAAATACACAGGCTCTTTCCGAACGACAGAACCAAAAGAGATGGAGCCGGTAATCACAAACCCTAAACACCCCAGGCATTTCATGTTAGCCTCTTCGCGGCGTCCCTTCTACCACATGGGCCTGACCGCCTATCATCTGCTGGATATTTCGAACGACGACCGGCAAATCGAAGCGTTGCTCGACTATTGCGTTCGCTACGGCTTCAACAAAGTCCGCTTTCTTCTGACGGGTTATCCGAGAGACAACGACACCCGCAGCCGGGATGAATACACGTTCAAAGGCGATCCGTGGAAACTCCCGAACTACGGGGCGCCTCCCGGCGAGGTCAATCCCCTGCCGGCCTGGTTAGGCAAGCCTCATCACTACGATTTCACACGATTCAACGTGGCACATTGGCAAAAGGCGGATCGGGCCGTGCAGGCGATGAGAAAACGAGGCATTGTCGCCACGTGCATCGTGACACTTGAAAAACAAGGTCTCCCGAGAGAATACGGCATCCTCACCGAGCACGAGAAGCGGCTTTATCGCTATACGGTTGCCCGTCTGGCGGCGTACTCGAACGTCTGGTGGGATTTGGGGAACGAGCATAACGAGTATCGCAAGCCGGACTGGGCGGCGAAGATGGGAGGTCTCGTGAAGAAATGGGACCCCTACGATCGCCTGTGCTCGGCTCACGCACACGAAGACTGGCTTTACGACGATCAATCCTGGGCGGACTACATCATCACACAACAGTACGGCAACTGCTCCGAGGTAAACCAATGGGTTCTGAAATATCGCAATATTCCCAAGCCTTACGTGAATGAGGAGTATGGTTACGAGGGCACGCTCGATGAGCCTAAGCACGGTATGAATACCGACTGGGTCAGGAAGTGTCACTGGTCCATCGCTTTGGCCGGCGGATACGCCACCTACGGCGACTGGTCCCCAGAAAGCTCCTTCTATACAGGTCATATCGGCGAGGGCAAGGCCCCCGCGCAGTTGCGCCATTTACGCGAGACGTTCGAGTCACTCCCGTATCCGCAAATGGAACCGCATAACGAGCTTGTCGGAAAGGGCACTTTCTGCCTGGCAAAAGAAGGGAAGGTTTACCTTGTCTACATACCTGACGGCAAAGAGACGATCCTGCGCGCCGGGCCGTCCGCGCAGGGCTATACCATCACGTGGATCGATCCCCGGACCGGCCGACACACGAATCCTCAAAAAGCAACGAGCAGGCAAATCGCTCTGAACCCTCCGTCCACTGGCGACTGGGCAGTTATCATCAATAGTAATTCGTAGGGACATGATTATGAGCCAAAAACCCAACTTCTTGCTGGTCCTTTTTCTCGTAAGCATCGTTTGCGTCGACTCCCGTGCCGGGCTCGAACGTATCAAGTACCACAATCCCGGCTTGATCGTGGACTTAGGGGTTGGACTTTGGGCGTGGCCCCTCCCGATGGATCATGACGGCGACGGCGATTACGATCTGATCGTCTCGTGTCCCGACAAGCCACACAACGGGACGTATTTCTTCGAGAACACGAGCGGCGACGTTAAGATGCCGGTCTTCAAGCCCGGTGTCCGGGTCGGCCCGGGACATCGAAACATCCGACCCAGTTATGTGAACGGTGAGGTCCGCCTGTTGCTGCCGGGCAAGGAAATTGTCGGTTTTCGCGAACGCGAAAATCAATTTAAGAAAAGCCGGGAGATTTATCCTTCAACGAACATCCACGATTCCGGGGGGCGCATCCGAGCGAATCAGTGGCAGTATTGTGACTATGACGGGGACGGCGTCCTGGATTTGATCGTGGGAATCGGGGATTGGCAAGACTACGGGTGGGACAACGCCTTCGACAACGAGGGGCGCTGGACGCGAGGGCCGCTCCACGGATACGTTTATCTGATTCGCAGTTCCGGCACGAACGAAGCGCCGCGGTATGCGAGACCTGAAAAGATTACGGCCGGAGGAAAACCCATAGACGTGTACGGTATGCCCTCCCCGAATTTCGCCGATTTCGACGGCGACGGCGATCTGGACCTTATCTGTGGCGAGTTTGTCGACTCCTTCACCTGGTTTGAAAACATCGGGACGCGGACCCGTCCGAGGTATGCCGCCGGCCGGCAATTAACTTCCGGCGGCAAGCCGCTTCGGATGGACCTGTGCATGATCGTGCCGGTAGCGCTGGATTGGGACAAGGATGGCGACATCGATCTGGTGGTGGGTCAGGAGGATGGCCGCGTGGCTTTGGTCGAAAATACGGGCAGAGTCGTGGATGGCGCCCCCGAGTTTCTGGCGCCGAGCTTCTTTCGCCAGGAAGCGGACGAGGTCAAGTTTGGTGTGCTCGTGACGCCAGACAGCGTGGACTGGGATGGAGACGGAGATGAAGACCTCATTTGCGGCAACAGCGCCGGATACATCGGGTTCATCGAGAACCTCGACGGCGGCTATCCGCCGAAATGGGCCGCGCCGGTATGTCTGTAAGACGATGGAAGGGTCATTCGCATCATGGCCGGACCGAACGGCTCGATCCAGGGTCCCTGCGAAGCGAAGTGGGGTTATACAACGCTGAACGTGGCGGATTGGGATCAAGACGGCCTGCCGGATATTCTCGTCAATTCGATATGGGGAAAGGTCGTCTGGTACAAGAACGTCGGGACCCGGCGACACCCGAAGTTAGCGGCCCAGCAGCCGATC
>JARRQQ010000153.1:0-8121 GCA_037381725.1 Sedimentisphaerales bacterium | reverse complement strand
GCCCGAAAAGGATTTGGAGCTTGAAGTCGATCAAATCGAAGCTACCCCGGCCAGGCGTATCGTGGACGAGACCGTCGAGTATACCTTCGGTCTGGGAATGACGCGAACGCTGGCCCTGCGCTGGCTTCCCGGCGTGGGCGGCGGAGCAACCGACCGAACGCTCACGGCGGACTCTCAGCACGACGTCTATGTATTCGACTGGGCCATCGTCGGGGTCAGCAAGGTCACGTATAACTTCCCAGGCGGCGAGTATGACCGGTTCGCTCTGGTGATCCCGAAAGAAGCGATGCTGACACAGGTCGAGGGGACGAACATCCGGGATTTCCGAGATATCGGTGAGAAGACCATCGAAGGAAGAGTATTCAAGCTCATCGAGATACGCCTCCATCGTCCCGCGCAAAAGCAGCATGAGCTGACGGCCCGATGGATAAGTCCTCACCCCGATGAGATACGAGTCCCGGAAACGGAGCTGGCATTGCCCAGGGCGGGTGACGTCAGCCGCGAGAGTGGGACGGTCACCCTCCATTCGGCGGGGGGGATGAGCGTCAAGGTGGCCCGAGTGACCGGCGGGCGCAGAGCGGACATGGATGCGCACAAGGGACCGGAAGCTGTTGAAGCAACGGCGAACGGCACTAAGGCGGTCGCCAGGTACTACTGGCCTTACAGACCCTTCTCCATGTCCGTACAACTGACTCGCCTGGCCGCAAGCCCGCAAGTCCAGCTCAATCAACTCGTGCGGATCGACACCGACCGCGTCGAGTTGCTTGTCCAGGCGAATCTCAAAGCCGATGAGGGCAGATTGTTCGGCGCGAGTTTCGCTTTGCCCCAAGGCTATGAGGTGCTCAGCGCCGTCGGGCCTGCCGTAGCGAACTTCTACGAGCGCTCGGATGAAAATCGCAAGTTCCTTCGCGTCGAGTTGAATAGCGGCCAACGACAAACGGAAATCGCTCTCGTGCTCGTGCGAAGAGACGCGGAGCTCGGGGCATTCGATGTGCCGATGGTCAAATACCTCGACAGCAAGGGGCGCCCTCTGCTCGGCGCCAAGGGCCGGCTCGCGGTCCAGGTCGCCGCGTCGTTAAAGGCCGAAACCGCCTCCGAGCAGAACCTCAAATCCATTTCACCTCAGACGTTGGAAGGCTGGCTCGACGCCAGGCAGAGCGACTCCGTGCAGTTTGCCTACCGCTACGAAGCCCCCGATCCTTCGCTGGAATTGACTATACGCCAATTGCCGACAACGATACGCACGGAGGTCTTTGCCGGTCTTGCCGTCAAGAGCACCGCTGCGATGTACACTTATCGTGTGCGCTGCAATATCACCGGTTCGCCGGCGGATCATCTGAGCTTCCGGCTGCCGAGCGAATACGCGCCGCGGGTCGCCGTGGAATCGCAAGCGATGCGAAGCGTCACGCAAGCCGACGTGGGAAGCGGCCTCACAGAATGGAACGTGGCGCTGGTCAACGAGGTCACCGGCGTGGTGGACATCGCCGTCAACCTCGCCTTGCCCATCGACTCGGCTACGAAGTCTCTCCAAGTTGCACCTCTGCAAACCGACGCGCCCGCCGGCCGGCATGCCATCGTGGCCGTACAGAACTTGTCGCGCCACGAGATCAACGTTGCCGGTAAGACGAACTTGTCCGACCTTCCGGCCAGCGAACAACAGAGACTCATGTCGCGCCAGATGCGAGAATCGCTTCAGTACGTCTTCGAGTCTTTTGACGACACCTGGTCGTTGAATCTCAACTTCAAGCCAGCAAAGCCTGCAACCCGGATTCAAGCGGTTGTTGATTTGCTGGAAGTCACCGCCGTCGTCCAGCGCAGCGGGCGGTGCCGATACGAGGCGAAAGTCGCCCTGCAGAATCGCAGCGAGCAATTCCTTCGGGTCAGGATGCCGGAGGGGTTGCACTTATGGAGCGCGAACGTAGCCTCCGAGCCGGTCAAGCCCGTCGTCTCGGCGAATCTGCCCCGAACGGACGTGCTCATCCCGCTGGTCAAGACCTCGCCCGGCGGGCTGCCGTACGACGTCTTTCTCTACTTTGCAGACGACGGAAACGAGCCCCTGGTCGCGCCTCTGGACGGAATCACGAAGCTCAAGCCGCCGAGTATCTCTATCATCGGCGTCCCCGTCACGCAAACGACCTGGTCGCTTCGATTGCCTGGCGGCTATCATTACGTTCGGCCCGGGGGTAATATGTCAGCCGTGGCCGGGACAGTCGAGATGCTGAGTCTCGGAATCGATGCGAAGCTCGAACAGCTCAAGAGGCTCGAAAGGACCTACCGCGAGGTCGCCGGCGCGTCCGTGCGCGGAAAACAGGCGGCCAAATACAACTGGCAATTGTTCAACAAGAAACTCGCTAGCGAAATCGGACAGGCGGAGCGCTATCTCGATACAAATCGCCGGGACGTCGGCAAAAAGGAATACGAGCGTTTACGGACGAAGCTCGGCGAGCAAAGGCAGCAACAAGACACTCTGGTCAGGCGGAACGTGCTTTTCGACCAGCAACAACAAGAGCAGACCGGCCGCGACTTGAATACGTTTTTGAACTCGAATGCATCAAACACGGGCGTGGCGGAGACGGTGCGCAACCAGGTTCTCCAGGAAAAGCCGGACTTCCTAAGTAAGAGCGAAGAACAGCAGATCGCCCGGCTGGAGCAGGAGTTGGCGGCGTCGCAAGAGCAGATGAAGCCGGCCGAGGGAAAGAAAGTCGAAGCAGCCGCCAAGAGCGAGGCCGATCAGATCATCGGCGGCCCGATGGACAAAGAAGCCCAAACGAATCGTGCGCTAAAGGAGCTTGCACGCCAAAGCGCAGCACAGATCGACCAAAAGCAGGCCCAGCTCAGAGAACAACTGGAAGAGCTTCGGGACAACCGCTCGCAGAGACATTTCCAGGCGGATCTGCAAAAAGCACCGTCGTCCCGTCCTCAAGCCGAGCGGCGAGACCAGCCGATGGACGAATATGAATATAGCATGATGGCCCCCGAACGTGGCCAGTTGGGCGGAGCGGCACGTTACGCACCGCAACGACCCCAAAGCCAGATGGCCGCACCGCAGATTGACTTGGGAATAGCGGCAAGGACATCCGGCCGGCCCGCAACGCCGCCGAGCGCTGGCGAGCCTTTTGCAGGGGGCACCGTTCTCTATGTGGCCAAGGGGACTTATTCATTGCCGGTGACATTGCCGGAGGGCGAGGTTCGGCTCGATTTTACCCGACCGGCTGGTCAGGCTAAGCTGAGCCTCTGGGCCGTATCACAAAGCTCACTCCGCAGGCTGTACGGAACGATCATGATCATCGTGGCGTTGCTCGTGGTCGTCGGACTCGCGAAAGCCTGGCCGCGGCCCATGACAAGACGGCGAATGTCGCCAAAGTACGTTCTCGCCTACATCCTATTACTCGTGGCCCTGACTTTCGTGCTCGGATTGATAGGCTTGGCCATCAGCGCAATCGTGATCCTGTTCAGCGAGGCCAAACGAGGTGCATTCCTCCACCCGGAGACCATCGCTTAGAGCGCATTCCAGGGCTTTCCGCGTCCACCATTGTCATGTCGAGCGAAGCCGAGACATCTGGTTCCTGACGAAGCGTGCTTCTTGTCGTCGGCCGGATTCCTCCGCTCGGCTCCGCCTCGGTCGGAATGACAAGGGGGTAGTGCGCTATGAATCGCACCGATCGCTCATTGTTCACGCCAGTGGGTTGCCTCGATACGCTTGAATTCCGCCTCGATGTCACTTCCCTCGTAGAAGGAGAGCCAGCCGTGCAAGCGAGCGGTCTGGCCCGCCTCCAGATCGGGGAACTTCGGGTCCGAATGAAAGCACGGGCAGTCTGGGTTCGCCCAGGGCCGATGACAGCGTTCCCACGCCGTGATGATCCAATGTTTACCGTCGCTGGACCGGCAGGCAACGTAGGGATTCGTGAGAACCTTGTTGTCGTTGGTCTGTTGCTCGAAGCCAGTGGCCATCTTCGTCATCACACAGTTTTGTATCCGCAAATCCGTCAGGCGCTGTTTTGTGCCGTTCCGCAGCCACATCTCCATGAGCACCGCGTCGGTACTCGGCTTGACTTTGACCCCGAAGGCGATGCCGTTGGGAAGCTCCCGCTCGATATCCAGTGATTCATCGGCCCGACGATTCCATTCGAGCTTCGGCAACGTAATACCCTGTTTGGTCCAGACCGTGTCGATGTGCGTATGAGCCAAATAGGTCAGCCCTAAGTTTGACCAGATGGCTTCGGGCACGTCGACGACGACGTAGCTATCACGGTCCCACGGCGTGAAGACGCTGACCTTCGTTTCCCGCTGGGGATTGATCGCGCCTTCCAGAAAGCCGATTCGCGGATGCCGTCCCCCGGGGTAGGGCAGTACCGTCAAAGTCGAACCTTTCTTTTTCTCGGGACGATTGTCGCGTCGAACATCGAAATTCTTCATCGCGGCGACGATCTCATCATCCGTCAGGCCCGTCGCGGCGGTAATCTCATCATTCGTAAAGCGGTGGTGCCAGACCATGTTTTGAAGCCAGTATCGCAACTCCTCGTCATTGGCCGGCCTTCGAGAACTGCCCGTTCGAGCTTGCTCCGCTCTGTCGACTCCGACCAGCATCAGGATGCCGAAGACCAGGACGACTGCCTTAAATAACGAGATATGGGATGCCGAACGATGCTCTTTGTCACGTGCTCGGATCATTTTTTCATTGTCCTATCTTCTTGAGCAACCAGGCCATATTCTTGCCCAAGGTCTGCATGGTCTCCATGCCTTCCACGTCCTTCTCGACGTCCCCTTTGGCGCGTCCGATGGCCACGTTCCAGTAGGACGAGCCCACCACGATCATCTGACCGATCAGGAAAAAGTGGTTCATCGAATCGAAGGTGTGCATCGCCCCCGTTCTGCGCACGGCGACCAGCGAGGCGCCGACTTTGCGCTTGAGCATGTCCGAATTGGCGCGGGCGACGTATCCTGCCCGGTCGATCAGGGCCTTCATCTCCGCCGTGACATCGGAAAAGTAGGTCGGGGAACCTAAGATGATCCCATCGGCCTCGGTCATTTTCTCGATGCACTCATTGACCACGTCGTCGTCCACGGCGCATCGTCCGTCCTTGTTCTTGAAGCACCGGCCGCACGCGATACATCCCTTGACGGTCTTGCCGGCTAATTGAACCATCTCCGTCTCGATGCCCTCGGCCTCCAGCTCGGAGAAGACCTTCCTAATCAAGATCGCCGTGTTGCCGTCTTTGCGGGCACTTCCATTGAACGCTACAACCTTCATTCTATACTCCCCTATCTCTTACTAAATCTCCAACGCGAACTGAGCGGTCGCCTTCGCGTGGATTGCCGCCGTATCGAATACGGGAACTTGAACGTCCTGTTGTCCGATTAACAGACCGATTTCCGTACAGCCTAAGATGATTCCCTCGGCGCCGTTCGCAACGAGATTTTGTATGATCCTGCAAAACGTCTCTTTCGATGACAGTGTTACTTGCCCCTGGCAAAGCTCGTCGTAAATGACACGATTGACAACTTGCTGTTCGTTCTCGTCCGGAACGATCACTGCGAGGCCGTGTTTGTCCGTCAATTTCTCTTTGTAGAAACTCTGTTCCATCGTGAACTTCGTTCCCAGCAGTCCCACCTTCTTGAGACCTCTCGATTTAATAACTTTCGCAGTGACGTCGGCAATGTGCAACAAGGGGATCGTGACACCATTTTGCACCTGGTCAACAACCTTATGCATCGTATTCGTACAGAGAACCAGAAAGTCCGCCCCGGCTTGTTCGAGTTTCCGAGCCGCGTCGATCAACCGCTCCGCCACAGCGTCCCAGTTTTCTTTGTTCTGCAATGCAGAAATTCCCGCCAGATCGAAAGAAACCATGACAATCTTCGCAGAATGGAGGCCACCAAGCTTGTCCCTGACGTACTCGTTGATGATGCGATAATATTCACGGGACGATTCCCAACTCATCCCGCCGATTAGACCTATCGTTTTCATGGTTCTGGAATTTACTTCTCGTGACTGAAGCGGACGCGGCGGATGTCCTCTTCCAAACCGGTCGGGACCGTGAGTGGCCCGTACAAGTCCGGCCGGCGCGTCTTGATCCACCGCACGCCCGTGCAATTATCTCGCAAGGCCGCGTCCAGATCGGCGATAATCATATCATCGCCCGCCTTCCACGTCTCGGTAAGGATGCGCCCGTAGGGATCGAGGATCATCGCGTTGCCCGTTCGCACTTCGTTGCCATCAATGCCGACGCCGTTGCTGAAGAGCAGGAACAAGCCGTTGTCGTGAGCGCGGGCGGGGAGCCACGTCAAGAGCCACTGGCGGCCCTTCGGCCCTTTAAGCTCCGCCTCGATGGCCTGAAGGTTCTGCTTGCGATTGTCCCAGAGCGATCGGTCGATGACGCCCATGCAGTGCGGGCTGGGCGTGCTGCACCCGCCGGTCTGGTGCGGGGCCAACAAAATCTCCGCTCCCTTCAGCGCCGAAATGCGAACGTTCTCCCCGATGTTGTTGTCGTAGCAGATAAGCACGGCGACGCGGCAGCCGTGGGGCGTATCGAACACCGTGAATTCCGACCCGCATGAGAGGTGTTCGCTGATGAAGCAGTGAATCTTGCGATGACGCTGGAACTCGCCGTTCGGCATTGCCGCGACATAGGTGTTGTACATCTTCCCGTCCTCGGCGATCTCCACCAGCCCCGCGCCGATGGTCATGTGATATTCCTTCGCCAGAGCCATCAGCGATTGCGACGAAGGCCCGTCGAAGACAGGCTCCGCGAGGGCCAGCAATTCGTCGCGGGTGAGCTTGCGCAGGAACAGATAGCCCGTAATGCAACATTCCGGGAATACAATCAGCTCGACGCCCAGCCCGGCTGCCTGTTTGACGAAATGCTCGATCTTGGCCAGATTCGCCCGCTTGTCGCCGGCGGCGTGCTCGAACTGAACACAAGCTACACGAATGTTCTTCATGATCTCACGTTAGACAGCTTGCCGGCGGACGCGCTCGCTCTGCTCGATCTGCTTGCGTAATTTGCGAAGCGCCCTCTGGCCGCGTTTCTTGGCGGCCTCTACCGAGATATCCAGAGCGACCGCGATTTCCTCGAAGGTCATCGAGTGGACGGCGCGAAGCTCAAGCACGACCCGCTCATGGTGGGGCAGTGCGCCGAGCATCGCCACGCAATCCGACACCGGCTCATGACGGACGTAGCGCTTGATTCGATGCGAGAGATGCTGAACGGCTTGGCTTTCACGCTTTCTCCTTCGGAGCATGTCGATGCAGATATTTCGCAGAATCGTATAGAACCAGTGCGAAAAAGGACGAGACGAGACGTACTGGCGGCGTTTGCGGATCACGCGAACGAAGGCTTCCTGGACGGCGTCCTCGGCTAAAGCCGGGTCGCGCAGCATTTGATGGGCCAAAGCCGCAGCCGGCGGGGTGTAGTCACAAAGCAGCCGCTCGAACGCGGTGTGGTCCAAACGCTGCTTGAATCGTGCCATCAGATCGTCGTGCATTGCTTGCTGCCTGCTCATCGCAGGGCGATTATCGCACAAACTCCCGATAAATCAAGGATTAATTGCGATCCCCTCCAGGTCACAACGATCTGTTTGCCGCCGGACAATCGCTCAACGAACGCCATCTCGATATGCCGACGTCCATGTGTGCTTGATTCGACAACGCCTTGGCCTTATACTCTGTACGATTTCACATAACCTGATTAGCGAGTAGACCGATGGGAACGATTGAGCAAGGCGTCAAGCAGGCCGTTGAGAATTGCCTGAAAGTGAAAGCGGGCGAGAAAGCGGTGGTCATTACGGATAAGGAAACCTTCGAGGTCGGCTCGGCCATGAAGGCGGCCATCGAGAAAATTGCCGGCCGGGTGCAGTTCTTCGTGATGGAGGATTTCGGCGAAAGGCCGATTGACTACCCGAAGGCCATGGACGAGGCGATCAAGGTGGCGGACGTCAGTGTTTACGCCGCCCAGGGGGCCAAAGGTGAGCTGCAAACGTTCCGAATGCAGATGCTCAAGGCCATCGAGGCCAACCACAAGCTCCGGCACGCCCATATGATCGGAATCACCCCTCAGATCATGAATGACGGCTTGTGCTGCGTTTTTGGCGTTTTTCTGCGGATCTGCCGACTGGTATATG
>JARRQQ010000152.1:0-11532 GCA_037381725.1 Sedimentisphaerales bacterium | reverse complement strand
TCACGAGATTCGCCTCGATGGCGTTGTCAAAGCCTTCCATAGAGACGCCATTACCTTGGCATTCTCTGATCGTATTGCCTCTGATTAGACAGCCGGCTACGTCTACCACCGATATTCCGTCAAACGCGAAATAGACAGTGTTGTCGATAATACTGCACCCATCCGCTGGCACGATACCGTAACTGCAATCGCCGACGGTATTGTCACGGATCGTACAGCCGGGAAGGGTCTGAATACCGCTAATACGAAGCCTCGAAACCACATTGCCGGTCACTGAACCGAGGGGGCCACACGTAATAGCGCCATAACCCTGGTCAAGCTCTAACTGAGTGTTGGTGACCGTACAACTCTTGATGATATGACTAACGCCTTCGAGAAAGATGCCCTCGGCACCAACTGAAGTCACTCGAACGGAGATGACGCGGTTCCCACTGGATACAAGAGTCTCACCGGAATTGTCCCCAAAAATGCCTCTGTAGGGGAAGTTGGTTATGGTACCGTTCCGTATCTCGACGTTGCTACACATATCCATATAAATCCCACTGCATGTCTCATTATACGATGTCGTGGGTCCAACCAGATTATAGCCACCCAGGTCGATCGTCACATTATTTGTATCGACTTCAATCGCGTTGGTGTATCGATCCGAATGAGTCAAGTTCTGAGTAAGGCAGTAGGAGCCGGATTCGGTGATAGTGTACGGCAGTTCTGTGATCGGCACAGCCCCCGGCTGTACCGCCGGTTCCGAGGGAAGGTTAGGATCCGGGTCGTCCGCCATGCAGAATGTCTGAAATGTCAAAGTACACGCCAGTACTGACAAACTCAACACAAATCTTGTCATTGTTCTTTCGACTCTCATTTTCTCTTCTCCTTTTCTTGAAATGTTAAGGGCGAACGGTCCCCACCGCATCCGATATGTACGCACGCTTACGGCTCATATTCCAGGTTGCTGGAACAAGACGGCCTTCAACTCCATACGTTACTCCTCTTCAATCCCTCTCTTACCGAATATAAGATAAACTATTCTACGGGGACTGTCAAGCTGGATTGGCGTTCGGGGGAGCACACGGACACCGCAGAAATAGCATAATACCTTATGCAACAAACATTTAGCACGCTGCACGAAAAACCATATGTATGACACAGTATTCTCTTGAATCGTAGCAGTTATATGTTATGATAATGTATGAGATGGAAGATTCGATCTGAGGTGTAGGATGCGACGTCGAACTGGAAGGCCGGCTGTTTTGGATCGGGTTTCGGACATGGCGGAGAACACGCCGGACAGGCACCATCTTGTCGCGCCGACCCAGCCCCGCCGAGGGCTTGAGGTCTTTGCCGGAGGGCGCTGGCTGGCTTTCACCTTAATCGAGCTGCTCATCGTCATAGCGGTCATAGCCCTTTTGCTTGCGATCCTACTGCCCGCGCTGCGTCTGGCCAAGGCCAAGGCGAGGGAGGTGCTTTGCCTGAATAACCTCAAACAGCTTCAACTTTGTGCGAGGTATTATACCGATGATTATGATGGTTTTCTGCCGCCCAATCGGCACGTTTATAATATCGGCACAGGAGGGCCCTCGGAGGGCTGGGACGATTCCATGACTTGGTGCGCCGGGCTGGCACCCTACGATACGAACACTGCGAACATCGAGCGTGCTCTGCTCTTTCCCTATAACCGATCTGCGAAGATCTATCACTGTCCGGCTGATATGTCGAAGGTAAAAACGGAGGATGGCCAATTGCTTTCCATGCGGCGCACGCGCAGCTACAATCTGAGCCAATCCATCAACGGCTACCCTTATGCGGACAAGAACTACTTTCCTCCGTACTTTGCCAAGGAACACGAAATCGACGATCCGACGCCGGCACACCTTCTGTTCTTCGTGGACGTCCACGAGGACGGTATCCTCGATTCCCACTTCGGCATCCCGCCCCGGGGTCCGACGTACAGGAGGCAGCGACCTCAGTGGTGGGATCTTCCCGCCGACCGGCACTCGCAGGGCGCTTGCTTCTCCTTCGCCGACGGGCACGTCGAGCACTGGCGCTGGGCGAAGCCGAAGATCTTCATTAAGCTCGGGCAGCTTGTAGACCCGGACGGCGAGGTTGAAGACTTCTTGAAAGTCCAGGGCGGTGTCAGACCTGAATAGACCACATCTGCGAACGGTTTCCTTCAATTCTGACTTTCCGCGTATGTTGATGAGGGTGAGGGAGACAAAGAGCGTGAGAAGAAAACACAGATATACTGTCACTGCCACAATACTATTCGCACTGCTGTTGCCGAACGGCGAGAACACTCTCGCTCATGTAGTAACGGGGGCTTACCAACCTTCAGAGATTGCGCAGAGGGCTGATATTATCTGCACGGCTACCGTCTTGTCCACCCAATGCCAATGGAAGAACGATGAGCGGGGCAAGCACATTTACACCAGCGTCGAGCTTCTTATCGAACGAGAGATTAAGGGCGATCTACCAAACAACCTCATTCATTTGGAGATCGTCGGCGGGACGGTGGGCGAGATAACGGAGCGCGTTAGTGACAGCCCGGTTTTCAATGCGCCGGAGAAAGTAATGCTCTTTCTTGAAAGCCAATCTCTGTGTCCAGTGGAAGGTACTCTGGGCAAGATACCTATCGTTGACGGTCACGTCTTCTGGGGCGGGCGGAAAGTCTCTTTGGAGGCGCTCTGCGAGTCACTTGCCCGCGGCGTCGAGGACGTTCCCGCCGAATCCGGTCCGGGCGTGTTCGCCGACGGCGCGGGGACGGCGCCGATCATCACCAGCATCGTTCCCGATATCGCTTCGGCCGGTACGGGTACGGACGTGACTATAAGCGGAACGGGCTTCGGAGACGTCCGGGACGGCAAAGTGGAGTTCTTCTACCAACAAGGAGAACCTCGCATAGAAGCTCGGACCGTTTCATCATGGTCGGACACACGGATTATCTGTACGGTGCCGACGGGTATTATAAACGAATACAGGGCCAGCGCCGGCAGCGGCCCGGTCACGGTAACGACCCGGTCGGGAACCAGCAATGGTTATCCATTCAGAGTGACCTTTGGTCACGACAGCCAATACTGGGCGGGGAGCAAGCCGATCGTCTCCTATTACGTCAACGAAAATACCTCCGACTGCGTAGGCGAAAGCGCCGCGGTCCAGGCGGCGGCTGAGACATGGAACCTGACGGGTGCGGGCTTACAGTTCCGTTACGCCGGCTCGCATACAAGCACCAACTCGGGCAACGACGGTAAGAACGAAATCCTGTGGGGCTCGACATCTTCAAATGCCCTGGCGGTAACCTACACCTGGTTGCAGGGGACATACTATGACCCAACGCGCTCCGCGGCGGGATACGAAATCGTCGAGTGTGATATGGTCTTTAATGACCGGAATAACTGGAGTACAAATCCATCTGTGTGAGTTCGGCCACTTCCTCAGCTTGACTGATTTATATGGAGACGTCGGGGACAGTGAGTACGATGCGGCCAAAGTGATGTACGGAGTCAGTGACGGCAGCACTCTCAAGAGGAGTCTGCATCCTGACGACGTGGCGGGTATACATTGGATCTACTACCCGACCAGCCCACCGGCAACACCTGATTTCATCGACTATCCTTCGGAGGATGACGGCGTTTACACCGTCGTTTGGGGCGCCTGTAACGCTGCAAGCTCTTATCAGCTCGAACGTTCGATTGACGGCGCCGACTGGGTCGGCATTTATTCCGGTCCCCACACCTGGTTCGACGAAAAGGTGGAGAATGGCGACTATCGGTATCGTGTTACGGCTTCCAACATAGCCGGGTATAGCGATTGGAAGACTGGCGACTGGAGCTGCATAGTCCGATTTATGATCTGGAAAGGCAGTGGTGAGCCGAACGATCCTTACTTGATAAGCACCGCCGAACAACTCGACAGAATTGGTACACAATCCGAATGGTGGAGCAAGCATTTCAAGCTCACGGCCGACATCGACCTCTCAGAATACGACGGCCTCGACGGTCGGCCGACGTTCCGCGTCATTGCGCCGGATGAATCTCAGCCTTGGACGGGCGTCTTCGATGGCAACGATCACATTATCTCAAATCTCAACTGCCTATCGAGCACCTCCGCCAACGTGGGGCTTTTCGGATGCATGGCCGACCCGAACGCGGAGATTAAGCGTCTGAGTCTCGTCGGCGCTCACGTCGAGCGGGTTGACGCCGGCGCGCGCAACCGGACCGGAACGCTCGTCGGCCTTTTGAATGAAGGCACGATTGCCGGCTGCTCCGTCGAAAACGCCCTCGTCAAAGGGAGAAACCGTGTCGGCGGCCTCGTGGGAGAGAACGGGAACGGCAACATCGACAATTGCTACGCTGTTGTGACGGTTTCCGGAACGGACGACGTCGGCGGTCTCGTGGGATACAACTCTGGCCGCATCAGCGCGTCGTTCACCGAGGGATCCATATCCGGGAGCGGATGGGGATCCGGCGGAGTGGCCGGGTCTAACAATCCGATGGGCGAGATTTCCCAATGCTACAGCAGCGCTTCAACCAGTGGCGGCCAGAGAGTCGGCGGATTAGTCGGAGAAAACAGAAAAGGCACGGTGACGCAGTGCTACAGTGCCGGCCCAGTCCGTGGCAGTCGGGACTATATCGGCGGGCTTGTTGGAGATAGCCCAGGGGGAAGCGTCGTGTCGTCGTTCTGGGACGTAGAGGCGAGCAGCCAGCCGGTTAGCGCGGGCGGTATCGGAACAACCACCGCCCAAATGCGCAAAGCCAGCACTTTTCTGGAAGCTGGCTGGGACTTCGCCAACGAGACGGCTAACGGCACGGAAGAGACCTGGTGGATACTCGAAGGCCTGGACTATCCTCATCTTTGGTGGGAACTGACGGACGGACAACTGCAAAATGCACCGTATGAGCGACACCAGCCGCGGATGTCGGTTGCCGTTGAATCGATTCCATCCCCAGGCCAAGATCAGGATTGATCTGCGACAAGCTTCTTGACTTCGAGGGCTTGGAAAATGGGCGATACAGGACTTGAACCTGTGACTTCCTGCGTGTAAAGCAGGCGCTCTGGCCAACTGAGCTAATCGCCCTCGGTCTTGACCGATGAAGAATATTCGTGACTAACATATCGAAAAGGCCTTCACGCTGCAAGCAAATTAGACCATCGAATTCGTCATTTTTCGCTCCCTCGAACGGACCCGGCCTGATGCTGCGCTATGCGAGAGGAAGCTTCTCCGCCGTCCGCCGCGTGCTCTTGGCATCAAAGTTCTTTGCCTTCGGCCCGAACACCAGTAAGATAAGCATCGTCGTCTTCTGTAGAGAATTATCGTCGTCCGGTTCGCAGAAAGGGGTTCTTGGATGGGAATGAACATGAGTCGTCGGGGATTCATTAAGGCTGTCGGCGCGAGCACTGCGTTTTGGACGGCAAGCGCTCGCGCAGACGGATCTCGGACGAGGGGTAGGCGAGATAAGCCTAATCTGCTGTTTCTCTGGACGGATGAGCAACGGGCCGACACGATGGCGGCGTACGGGAACGTGCGAATTCACGCGCCCAATCTGAACAAGCTGAGTCGGGAAAGCGCGGTCTTCGAGCGGGCGTACGTCACTCAGGCGGTTTGCACGCCTAACCGGTCAGCGGTCATGACGGGGTTGTGGCCGCACACGACGGGCTGCACTAGGAATAACGTTCCACTACCCACCCAAGTTTCCTGCCTGCCGGAGTTGCTGAATGACTCGGATTACCGCACCGCCTATATGGGCAAGTGGCATTTAGGAGATGAAATCTTCGCCCAGCACGGGTTCGAAGAGTGGGTCTCCATCGAAGATGGGTACACGCCCTACTACAGCGACGGACACGACCGAAGCCAGAGAAGCGATTATCATCACTTCCTCGTTGAGCATGGCTACCATCCTGACCGAGGCAGCAAATTCAGCCGGGCCTTCGCGGCACGGCGCCCAATCCAGCATTGCAAACCCAAATTCCTGGAATTGAAAGCGTGCGATTTCTTGCGCCGGCATCGCAGTGAGCCGTTCATTCTATACGTCAATTTTCTCGAGCCGCACATGCCTTTTTTCGGGCCGCTTGACGATGAGCACGATCCGGGCGAAGTCGAATTGCCCCCGAACTATGGCGACCCGCTGGAAGATAACGAGCCTTTGCGTTACCGCCTGATCCGTGAGTATTGCCGGGCCAAGTATGGCGAAAAGGAGAAAGACATACGGCGGCTCATCGCCCGCTATTGGGGCTTGGTGACACAGGTGGATCGCAGCGTCGGCGCTATTCTTCGGACAGTTGCTGATCTGAGTCTAGCCGAGAACACGGTCGTGGTCTATACGAGCGATCACGGCGACATGATGGGTGCGCACCACATGGTGGAAAAGAGCGTGATGTACGAGGAAGCGGTCCGAATCCCCTGGCTGATGCGCATCCCACAGTTGAGAGGCAAGGGCCGCACGATTGAAAATCCCGTCAGCCAAATCAATATGATCCCGACGCTCCTCGATCTGCTGGGCGTCGATTACGCGCGGAGCTTTCCGGGACGAACTTTGGTTCCACTGCTCAAGGGCCGCTCGGCGACTCAGCGGGACGTCCACATCGAATGGAATCCGAATAGCGGCGCGCTCAAGGTCAAAAAAGGCGGGACGACACTTGCATCCAAGGCGGAAATGCGGCGTGTCGAAGACGAGCAAACGCGCACGGTGATTTGCCCGGATGGGTGGAAGCTGTGCCTCAGCGACACAGACAAGTCTCAACTTTTCAATTTGCGCGATGACCCGGGTGAGACCACGAATCTCTTTGGCTCTGATCTGCACAAGGACATCATTGGGCGGCTGACGAAGAAGGTTCACAATTGGCAGTCTCGGGTGAAGGACACTGTTGAGATATAGGCTCGCGGCCCGCCGGAATCGATTTCTGTTGCACAAGGGAATGTTGTCTGTTCTAATTGCTTCGGGCGGGGACGGCGACCCCCGGTGTCTCAGACGAGTCAAGGAGCGAAAACGAAGTGCTGGGAGATTTCGTGGATGGCAAAGAAAGCACTCATCACCGGGATTACGGGGCAGGACGGAAGCTACTTGTCTGAGTTCCTCCTGGAAAAGGACTACGAGGTACATGGCATTATCCGCCGGTCGAGCTCATTCAATACAGAGAGAATCGATCATCTCTACCGGGACCCTCACGAGCCGGGAGCGAGGTTGTATCTGTATTACGGTGATCTCTCGGACGGCTCTCGCCTCCGTGAGATACTCACCCAGGTCAAGCCCGATGAGGTCTATAACCTCGGAGCCCAATCACACGTGCGCGTCAGTTTCGATCAGCCGGTGTATACCGCCCAAGTCGATGCCATAGGTACGGTCCGGCTGCTCGAGGCCATCCACGATACCGGCCTGCCAGTCCGGTTCTACCAGGCCTCGTCCAGCGAGATGTACGGCCGGGTCAGAGAGATTCCGCAAACGGAGGAAACGCCCTTCTATCCGCGCAGCCCTTACGCCTGCGCCAAAGTCTACAGCTTCTGGCAAACGCTCAACTACCGCGAGAGCTACGGGATGTTCTGCTGCAACGGTATTCTGTTCAACCACGAGTCACCCCGGCGCGGCGAAACGTTCGTCACCCGCAAGATCACCCGTGCGGCCACACGCATACGGGAAGGATTGCAGAAAAAGCTCTATCTGGGCAACCTGGACGCCAAGCGCGACTGGGGTTTTGCGACCGATTACGTCGAAGCGATGTGGATGATGCTGCAACAGGATTCGCCCGACGATTTTGTGATCGCTACGGGCGAGATGCACTCCGTGCGTGAGTTTCTCGAGACGGCCTTCGATTGCGTCAAGCTTGATTGGAAGCAATATGTCGATTACGATCAGCGGTACTACCGGCCGGCGGAGGTGGACGCCCTTTGTGGCGATGCCTCCAAAGCCAAACGGATCCTAGGCTGGGAACCGAAAGTCGGCTTCGAGGAGCTTGTGACCATCATGGTTGAGGCGGACGCGGAACTCGCCCGACAGGAGCGTCTCATCGCCGAACACGGTACGATTTAACGGAGAACCCGGCATGGATTTATCGAGGGAGCGTATTGTCGTTACCGGCGGCGCTGGTTGTCTGGGAATGCATCTGCAAGAGGAGCTGCGCAGCCGGGGTGTGCCGGCTGAGAATCTTCTTATCCCGCACATAGAAGACTACGACCTGACCCAAGAAAGGGACGTGGTGAGAGTTTACGAGGATATGAAGCCTTCCGTCGTTATTCATCTGGCGGCGGAAGTCGGAGGCATCGGGGCCAATCGCGACAATCCGGGTCGGTTCTTCTACGCGAACATGGCGATGGGCCTGCATTTGATCGAACAGGCCAGAATTCGCGGCATCAGGAAATTTGTGCAAATCGGGACCATCTGCGCCTATCCCAAGTTTACTCCGGTGCCCTTCAGAGAAGAGGACCTCTGGAACGGCTACCCGGAGGAAACGAACGCCCCCTACGGAGTTGCGAAGAAGGCCCTGCTCGTCATGCTCCAGGCGTACCGGCAGCAGTACGGGCTGAACGGTATCTTCCTTCTGCCTGTCAACCTCTACGGTCCGGGTGACAATTTCGATTTGCGGACGAGCCACGTCATACCGGCTCTGATCCGCAAATTCTGCACAGCCATTGAGCGGAACGAGGACAAGGTCGTCATTTGGGGCACAGGCTCGGCCAGCCGGGAGTTCTTCTACGTCAAAGACGCTGCCAGGGCCGTTGCGATGGCCACTGAAGAATACGATGGACCTGATCCGGTTAACCTGGGCGCCGGCTTCGAGATCACGATCAAAGACCTCGTCGAGAAGATCAAAGACATGACCGGCTTTAAAGGCGAGATCGTCTGGGATACGAACAAGCCGGACGGCCAGCCCCGGCGATGCCTCGATACGTCTCGGGCCAGGGAGCTGTTCGGCTTCGAGGCTCAAATGCCGTTCGATGACGGACTCCGCGAAACCATCGAATGGTGGAAGGCACGTCAGGATACGTAGTCGCTCGTAGTGTGCCCGTAAGGGCATGATAAGACAACGCCTCACGGCGTCACTACAAATACCAAATTTTCCGCAGGTCAGAGCTTCCTCACTCGTTCAACCTATAGTTTCAGTACGATGTGATGCAAAGTCAGTTTATCAAAAGAGGTGACGAGTATGGCCGAAACAACAGGAAAATCGTTCAATCGCCGGGCGTTTATTTCCGTTCTCACGGGTTTGTCGTTTATCGTGATGGCGGTAACGGGGTTGGCCTTGTTCTTTGCCCCGTCTTGTCGAATCGCTCGCGATACTTCGTGGTCCGTGCTGGGGTACGACAAGGACCAATGGGTCGCCGTTCACGTGTGGTTCAGCATCACGTTCGTTGTTGCTGCGCTCTTCCACATCTACTGTAACTGGACCGCTCTGATATGCTACTTCAAGGCCAAAATCCGGCACGGCTTTGCGTTTCGAGTCGAATGGATTGCGGCTTTGCTCCTCTGCGGTCTGGTTTACGCCGGGACCATCTTCGAGGCGCCGCCGTTCTCATCGCTGATGGCCTGGAAGGAAACATTTAAGCGCGAAGGTTCTGGAGGATACGGCCGTGGGAAACAAGGCTGGGCACAGCAGAGTATGATCGAACCTGGCATAAGTGAGCCGTCCTTGCTTGGCATGCATGAAGAAGAGCTAACCCACAAGCCGCAGCGAGAAAGCAGGCAGTTCGGGATGGGACAAAAGACGCTCAAGCAGTTCTGCGACGAAGAAGGAATCGAGCTTTCCTGGGCTATCTCTCGTTTGAAAAACGAAGCCTATACGGCCCGCGACACAATGACCATGCGAGAAATTGCCAACAGCAAAGGAGTCCATCCGCGAGAGCTCCGGAACATCTTGGCGGCGCGAGGCGACGAATGATGCAGCCTCCAACTGACCGCCCCGTCTTGTCATCCTTGTGAAAGCAGATCGTAGGGTGTGCAACTTGTAGCTTGGGGACTTGTGTCTAAGGTACGAGTACCTGAGGCACAAGTTAAACGCGCGGTTGCGATTGCATTGTGCCGCACGTCACCGAATCCGCGTGGGCAAAAACGACATTTTGCCCACCCTACGGTTCACCGGCCAGAGTGTTTCGCGGTTTCAATAGCCGCTGCGCCGGCACAGACCAATCAGCCATTTTTGCTGTTCGGCGGTCAGATGCGGTCTCAGCACCAGTAAATACCGGGCCAGCCGTCGCTCGATCTGACTATGGGCGGAGATGAGTTTGCCGATATGCTCCAGCAGTTCCTCGTTGCTGGTTTGGGGGTTCTCGAATGCTGCGAGCAGCCTCGTTCTTTCGGTCAACAACGACTCCCGCAGTCCCGTCAGGTCAGCCTCGAAATTCGGGTCCTGCTCCTGTGCCACCAGAATCTGCTCATCGGTCAATCGCAAACGCTGGGCCAACCCGCCTCGTCGCCTGAGCCGGCGGCCGTAGCCTCTTCCGCCCCCGCCGCCGCGACCAAAGCCGCGTCCCCGAGGTCCCGGCCCCGCGCCGGAGGAATTCTGCCAACCCGTGCGTCTTCGGGCGCCGTAGCCGTAACCGCCGCCGCGTCCCCGTCCCTGACCCAGCGGCCCCCGCAGAACCTCGGCACAAAGGCCCATCAGACGCTGTCGCTGTGCAGCCGGCAGCTCGGAACGCAATATCGTTATGTGTTCGCCTACTCGATTGAGCAGTTGCTCGTGAGCAGTGATGACCTTTTCGACCTGAGCAAGAATCGACGCATCAGGAGTGCACGGATCTTCAATGGCTAACGCCAGGTCCTTTTGCTCTCCCTGCAGGTTCTCGATCAACCCGTCTGCTTCCTTGTTGAACTTTTCTTCGCTCTCGACGACCGAAGGACTCGCCGAAGCCATCCAGCCAGTCGATTCGTTTCGTTCCGTCTTCTCGGAGGCTGTGGCGGCCAGGCGCGTACCTACGAACGAAATGCCGCCGGCCGCGATCACGACAACAGTCAAAACGATAGCCCGCTTGCGATTCATGGTCAGTTCGCCTCCCCCGCCGTCGCGTCGTCGTCTTCCAGCACCGCCCACATCAAATCGCTCGACCACTCGAAGCCCAGCGCCGCGACATATTTCGGCTCATCCTGCAAGACGGGCGGAGTCGGCGTATTGTGCGACAAACTGTATTTGCCCAGCAGGTGTCCCCCGCCGATTGCAAGAAGAATCGCAGCGGCTACACGAAGCCTCGCTCCAAAAGACCATATCAACGGCCTCGTCCGCGCTTGGCTTTCTGGTGAGGCACTGCTCTTCTTGGCCGCCTGCGCCATAACGCGGTCCGCGATCTCGTGGCCGGTGGTATCGACCTGCCACCGGTCCAACGAGTCCCAGACCTCGGCGACGCTCCGATAGCGGCTCTCGCACTCGGAACATTCGGCTATATGTTGCCGAAACTCGCGGCTCTTCGCTTCAGGCAGTCTGCCGGCCACGTGCTCCAATAATTCACTATCGTTTATATGTTCCATAGCTCTCACCTATGATTTAACGGTTTGAAAGCTCTTACACTGCGGATTATTCGATGAGATTCTTCATTTTTCTCAATTTCTCGCGCAGATT
>JARRQQ010000151.1:0-8136 GCA_037381725.1 Sedimentisphaerales bacterium | reverse complement strand
CGCCCGGCTCGGTGGCGACGTGAATATGCGCCTGAGTGACGTTCTCGATGCCCAGCACGTCGAGCCGATACGAGACGGAGCCTTCATTGGAATTGACTCTGAGGACCGTCCGGCCGATCGCCTCGGAATCCGAACCCGCCGGGCCGCTCGAAAGTTCCGTACCGATAGGAGCCAGGGCCTTTGCTCGAGCGAGCTGGCCTCGAATATCGCCGGCCGGTGACTTCTCTGTGTGAACGTTCACGTACGCCCGATTCTCTCGAATGGCCGTGAACAGATCCGCCACAAACAAACGGCCATCAGGATTCCTGAAGGCACGCGAATAGTCTCCGCAGATGTAGCGGCCCCAAAGCTCGGGCACCTCGGTACCGTAGTACGTATGGCCGCCGATGATGAAGATGCCATCGTCGTGGTCATACTCGGCGACCGGGTCGGTTAAGGTCGGATCGTCAAGCGGCAATCCCACCTCGACACCCTCCGGATCAAACTTGAAAGTGCCTTCTTTCAGGTTCCAACCGTAGTTGTGTCCCTTGTTGACAATGTTGATTTCTTCGACCAAACGCTGGCCCACGTCGGCCACGATGAGCGCCCCGCTGTGTGCGTCGAAGCTGAAGCGATAAGGGTTACGTAAACCGTACGCATAAATCTCATCGAGACCATCGACGCCGATAAAGGGATTATCCAGCGGTACGCGATAGGCGCCGTTGGCGCTGACCAGATCCGGGCTATCGGGCGTGAACGCCGGGTCGAGAGGATCGATGCGCACGATGCTTCCGTGGATGGTGTTGATGTTCTGACCGTTGCCGGTTTCGCCGTGGCCCGGCGACGTATCGTTCGCGCCGCCTCCGTCACCCACGGCGATGTACATATACCCATCGGGCCCAAAGGCGAGGTGCCCGGCGTTGTGATTGAACTGAGGCTCATCGATACGCAAAACCACGCGTGAGGACTCCATCTGGACCAGCTCACCGGCGGGGGGCAGTTGCCACTCCCGGACCACGCTCTGATGGTTGAATTCTTCGTCGGGGGGGCAAATCGAGAGTAAAATCAGTCGGGCCTGCGACCGGCTCGCTCGTGTACGTATAAAAACGCTGGAACCCCGGACGCGTGGGATCAGCGAAGTCGGGATGGAAAGCCAGGCCCAGGAAGCCGCGTTCGTCGAAATCATTGACGTCGAAGCTACCCAGGAAGCCCAGCGGCTGCACTAAGAGATCTCGTACGTCTAATAAAGGCTCTTCCAAAAGCTGCCCTTGCTGGATGACCCTGACCAGCCCCGCCTGGTCCACAATATACATCCGATCTGCCTCCGTCGGATCGGGCACGAGGGCAACCGGCGACGTCAGGCCCGAAGCCACGACCTCCAGGCCTACTCTGACGCTCGAAGGAGCGATGCGCTCGGCAATAGGTAAGCCGGCGACGGTGAAATCCCCCCGCATATCGAATACATGGGCTCTGCAACGGTAGCCCGGTGTTCGACCACCCTCCGCCATCGCTTGGTATAGGGGTGTGGTCAGTGTAAAGCGAACGGTTCCCTGGCCGTCGTCCTCCCAGCCCACGTCGGGGTCCGACTCGAACGGTCCCCCGGCCGCCATAGACAGAAGCACGACGTCCTGTCCGGGCGAATCGCCCTTGGCAATCACCTCAAATGGGTGAAAATCGAAATTTGTTACTTTGACCTGATAGCGCTTGCCGAGCTCGAGGGGCAGGGTTGGGTCCTCGCTGCCAAGTACACCGAACTCGACGTCGTCCGGCTCAAATGCATCCAGCCGATATGACGATGAGTTCACGTTTCCGAAGGTCCAGGCGACGTCGTACGTCTGGGCCGAAGCGGCTAACCCGTCGAACGCGACAAGCGCTAACACAATAACTAACATTTTCTTAAATTGTTGGTATAACATGGTTTGACTCCTTCATTCACGAGGCCTTTGAAGTTTCAGCCCGACTCGCGGGCTCTACTACATCCTGGTATAAAATCTTCTTGACTCTAAGCATTGTGATATTCCCGGTGCCTAAAGCCCAAGTAATCAGCCTTGAAAAGCATGTACGGATTTGTTCGAGTGCCAGCCGTTAGGGAAGGCGCTACATTTAGCCTGGGATGTTACGTAAAAAGGCGTTAAGGGGAGCCGACGACCATCCGTCATGAGGTTCGCTTAAGAATTCAAGAAAATGTATTGCAAGGGAAGAACAATATGTTACAATATAAGTATATTGTCACATAGCTTTGTTTGAGGTTTGGAAATGACCAACAAGGACAAGCAGGTATTATTTCAAAAACAGGCGGAAGTCGCCAAGGCGATTGCCCATCCGTTGCGAATTGCAATCATAGATTTCCTAAAGGATGGCGAGCAATGCGTTTGCGACATCGCCGAGCACGTGGGGGCTGAACGCTCGAACATCTCGCGGCATCTGTCGGTCATGGTGAACGCCGGGGTGCTCGAGTGGCGAAAAGAGGGTCTCAAGGTCATCTACAAGCTCAAGTGCGTCTGCATTCTTGACTTCTTCTCCTGTATCACCGATGTCCTTCGAACGCAAGCCAAGGAAAATGAAAGGCTTCTGAGGGCCATGTAGGGAACCAAACCGCCAAGCGGGACTGTCAACCCGATTTTTGCCTTGACGCTATGTGAGTAAATGGTCATATATACATAAACTTTTGAAGGGCACGCATGAAACGAGAGTTGAAGGTTTTTGGCGCGCTTGCCGGGATTTTTCTGACGGCTTACTTTCTGCCCCTGGGCAATCCCAGGATACAGCAGGCCATTCAGGAGGCCTTTCGCCTGCTTCAGTGGTACGCCCGGAATCATACCTTGGCTTGCGTCGTACCGGCGTTGTTCATCGCCGGCGCGATCATCACGTTTCTCTCGCAGGCTTCCGTCATGCGCTATCTCGGGCCGCGATCGAATCCGATACTGGCCTATGCGGTCGCGTCGGTGGCGGGTTGTGTGTTAGCCGTCTGCTCTTGCAGCGTGCTGCCGATGTTCGCCGGCATCTACAATCTCGGAGCCGGGCTCGGTCCGGCCACCGCCTTTCTGTATTCCGGGCCGGGCATCAACGTTCTGGCCATTTTCCTCAGCGCCCGCGTGCTGGGTTTCTCTATCGGTGCGGGAAGATTCGTCGGTGCGGTGGTCTTTTCCGTGGTTATCGGTGTCATCATGGCGGCGGTGTTTCGTCGGGGCGAGCAGGCCAAGGTGCAGGCGGCCTTGCAGATGCCCGAGCCTGAGAAGCCGCGCCGTCCCATTATCAAGACCACCCTCTTTCTTGCCTGCATGGTTCTGTTCCTTGTCTTCAGCGACTGGTTCAATCCCGGCAACGTCGTCGTCAAGACCACCGACGGCCGTCAGTTCAAAGCCGTCGTCATTCACGAAACGAAAGACATGGTTCGCTTTCAGCTCGAACAGGATCTCGGCACGGCCAAAGTGGGAGACAAAATAGAATTGCCGAAAACGGAGATTGCCCAAACACAGGAGCAAGAGACTTGGGTGATTGCGGTTCATCACATTCGCTGGTACTTAGCGGGATTTATGGGGTTGCTGGTCGGGCTGATGGCCTGGCGATGGTTCGAGGCGGACGAGCTGCGCGAGTGGATGCATAATACGTGGGGATTTGCCAAGCTCCTTGTCCCCTTGCTTTTCGGGGGGGTCTTCGTCGTCGGATTCGTAAGCGTACTTCTGCCTGAAAAGCAGGTGGCTCAATGGGTCGGGGACAACAGTCTCCGGAGCAACTTCGTTGCCAGTATCATCGGCGCCTTCTGGTACTTCGCCACGCTGACCGAAATCCCGATCACTCAGGCGCTCATGAAGCTCGGGATGAACAAAGGCCCGGTGCTCGCACTGCTGCTGGCGGGTCCTGCCCTTTCATTGCCCAGCATCCTGGTCATCCGCAAAGTGATGGGCAACCTTCGGACAATTGTCTTCATCGTGCTCGTTGTCGTGATGTCCACGATAGTGGGCCTTTTATTTGGCGCGATATAAGCACGGAACATTGGAATGATGGAATAATGGAATGATGGCGAGGAAAGAATGGAGCGAAGGAATATCAACCGGGGCTATATGAAGTTGACTGTGTGGCAGGATGCGATTACTTTCTATATTCACACGGTTTCGGTCTTTCGAGGCTGGCCGTATGAAATGAAACGCGTCGCTGGCCAACAGATTGCCAGTGTGGATTCCATCCACCGCAACATCGCCGAAGGGTATTGGCGCAAATCATTGAAAGAGTACCTTCAGTTCTTGAATATCGCCTTGAGTTCCACCGGTGAGTCAGTCTCGGGACTGCACGCCTATCACAAAGCAGGACAATTGAAGGACGACGAATTCGGAATGATGGACGCTCACGCTTATAAGATTGAGAACAGCCTGAAACGACTCATTGAGAGTCTTCAAAAGAAGAGACAAGATGGAACCTGGCAAGATGAATTCTGAAAGACTGCAATCAGGCTTTAGAATGAGACGATTATGGGAGAGCTATCGTCCCCACCACCCATTATTCCATTGTTCCATTTTTCCAATATTCCAATGGCTATGTAGGAGACGTTGACATGAAGAAGATACAGATACTTGGCACCGGATGTCCCAAGTGCAAGAAGCTGGCGGAGAATGCCGAAGCCGCGGCGAAAGGTCTGGGCGTCGAATGTGAGATTGAGAAGGTCACCCAGATCAACGACATCATGAAGTTCGGCGTGATGGTGACGCCGGCCCTCGCTATCGACGGGCAGGTTAAAGTCACGGGGAAGGTCGCGGACGTGGACGCCATTAAGAGGATGTTGTCGTAGTGACGTTGCATGAGGGAACCAGCTATTCGCATCGCTCAGGGTGCCAATTTGAGGTTTTTGTTGAAAGGAGTAACCGATGTGTGGAGAAAGCAAATGCTGTGGCGCCGGTCCGAGCCTGATATTCGCTTGTTCGGGCGCGGCGGACGTAGGTGAAATTGCTGATCGCGCTGCCAGAGAGCTAACCAAGAATGGGGCGGGCAAGATGTTCTGCCTGGCCGGTGTGGGCGGGCGCGTCGCCGGAATCATGAAGAAAACCGGGGAGGCTTCGGGCATCCTGGCCATCGACGGTTGCGATCTGGATTGCACCAAGAAATGTCTCGAACAGGCTGGTTTTGCTCAGTTCAAGCACGTACGAGTTACTGATCTGGGCATGGAGAAAGGGCAGGCTCCGCCTACTGACGAGAACGTTGTCAAGGTCGTCGCGGAATCTACTAAATGGTCCTTTGCGAAGTGACATCCAATCTAAAGAAGAGAAGAAATGAGCCGGAGTCACCCTGACAAACTGCGGGTCCTTTTTCTCTGCACGGGGAACTCTTGCCGAAGCCAAATGGCCGAAGGCTGGGCGAGACATCTAAAAGGCGACGCCATCGAGCCGTACTCAGCGGGCATTGAAGTGCATGGTTTGAATCCCCATGCGGTGAAGGTCATGGCGGACGCGGGCGTAGATATTTCGCATCACCGCTCGAAGCACGTGGATGAACTGAGAGACGTCCAATTCGACTACGTTATGACCGTCTGCGATCATGCGAATGAGCATTGCCCGGTTTTTCCGGGCAAAGCAAAACGTCTTCACGTCGGTTTCGATGATCCGCCGAGACTGGCCAGGACAGCCACAACGGAGGAGGAAGCATTGGGCTTTTATCGGCGGGTGCGTGACGAAATCAGAGACTTTGTTGACAAGCTGCCTGATATTCTCATGAAAGGACGATAGAGAATGTTCGATGCGAAAATCAAGGAATTGATCGCGGTCGGGGCCGCCGTTGCAGCGAATTGTCATCCCTGTGTGAAGTACCACGTTGGAAAAGCCCGTGACATGAAGATTGCGGAGGATGAAATCCGCCAGGCGCTTGAGGTCGGCCAAATGGTTCGCCAGGGCGCCGCCGGTGAAATGGATGGGTTACTCGACAAATTGCACGAATAGATTTTGGGAGGTTCATGATGTCTACTTCTGACGAAGAGATTAGAAATACCGTCCGTCAGGGATACGCCGAGATCGCGCAGGGCCGCTCATGCTGCTGTGGCTCATCGTCGCCGGACAAGCTGGCCGAGGCCATCGGGTATCTGGGCGAAGACCTTGAGTCGTTGCCGGACGGGGCGAATATGGGCCTGTCGTGCGGCAATCCAACCGCCGTTGCGAATCTCAGGCCCGGCCAGGTCGTCCTGGACTTGGGCAGTGGAGGCGGATTCGACGTTTTCATCGCGGCCAAAAAGGTCGGCCCGGATGGACGAGCCATCGGGATTGACATGACGCCGGAAATGCTCAACAAAGCCAGAGCGAGTATCCCGAAATTCACGGAGAAAACGGGCCTGCCCAACGTGGAGTTTCGCTTGGGTGAGATCGAGCACCTTCCCGTGGCAGATGCCAGCGTTGACGTGGTCATCTCCAACTGCGTGATCAACTTGTCACCCGACAAGGAGCAGGTGTGGCGGGAGATTGCGCGGGTCCTGAAGCCGGGCGGCAAGGCGTGCATCTCGGACCTGGCCCTGAAAAAGCCCGTGCCTGAACCTATCTTGCAGTCCGTTGCCGCGCTGGTTGGCTGCGTTGCCGGCGCGGTGCTGATTGATGAGACGATGAGGATGGTTCGTGAGGCGGGCCTAACGGTCGGCGACGTCACTGAGAAAACGTACAACATCGACGCGATGGCCGATTGCAACGATCCGCTTTACAGGCAGGTCGTCGAATGCCTGCCGGAAGGGACAAGACTCGGCGATTATGCCGTGAGCGTTGACATTGTGGCGACGAAAAGCTGACAACTGAGATTAGAGGAGTCAAAGGTGCCGAAGAACAAAGGGCTAAGCATATTCGAGAAGTATCTCACCGCTTGGGTCGCTTTGTGCATTGTCGGCGGGATTGTCCTCGGCAAGCTGACGCCGGGCCTCGCCGATTATCTCGACGGTCTGGCGATTTACGTCAACAAGGCGCCGGTCGTCTCCATCCCGATTGCGGTCTGCTTATTCTTCATGATGTATCCGATTATGGTGAAGATCGACTTCGCCGAGGTGCTCAAAGCGGGCAGGAGCATCCGGCCGGTCGGGCTGACTCTCTTTGTGAATTGGGCGGTCAAACCATTCACGATGTACGCCATATCGCTGCTCTTTCTGGGAACGTTGTTCTATGGTCTCATCGGTCCTGACGCCGTCGATAGGGTCAAGATGCCCTTCGGTCTGGACCTTCCCGTTGGCGCGACCTATGGCGTCGGAACGGTCATCGAAGCCGGCGGCCGGAAAATGCTCGAAGTTCCGCTCTGGCGGAGCTACCTGGCCGGCTGCATCTTGCTCGGAATCGCTCCGTGTACGGCGATGGTCCTCGTTTGGGGCTATCTTGCCAGAGGCAACGACGGCCACACGCTGGTTATGGTCGCAATTAACTCCCTGACGATGCTGTTTCTTTACGGTCCACTCGGCGGTTTTCTGCTGGGCGTCGGCCGGCTGCCGGTTCCCTGGCAGGCGCTCGTATTGTCTATCACGATCTATGTCGCTTTGCCGCTAATTGCGGGTTACCTGTCGAGAAAATGGATCATCACGGTCAAAGGTGAAAGCTGGTTCAAAGAGAAGTTCCTGCATTTTCTAACACCTGTTACGATCATGGCATTGTTGGTGACACTGGTGCTGCTGTTCTCATTTAAGGGAGACGTGATTCTCTCGAATCCGCTGACTATCCTGTGGATCGCCGTCCCGTTGTTCATCCAGACGAATCTCATCTTCTGGCTCGGTTACGTGCTCGCGAAGATACTGAAACTCAAGTATCGCGACGCGGCGCCGTCGGCGATGATCGGAGCGTCGAATCACTTCGAGGTGGCGATTGCCACGGCGACCATGCTATTCGGCCTGTCCTCCGGGGCTGCCCTCGCCACGGTCGTCGGCGTGCTGATCGAAGTGCCCGTCATGCTGATGCTGGTGCGAATATGCCTAAGGACCCAGGGCTGGTTCAGAACGTCGCAATAGTGGAGAAATCCCGAAAGGAGATACGATGGATAAGGCTCTGAAGATCATCATTGTCGTTGCTCTCGCCGCCGCGGTAGTGGTTGCAGTCACCATCAGACGCAATAGATCGAGTGGTGAGTCGGTCCCGGCCGAGTACAAGCCGGAGCAACTCCTCGGAAAGGGTGTGCCGGCGCTGGTCGATCTCGGGTCCGATCAATGCATCCCGT
>JARRQQ010000150.1:0-8141 GCA_037381725.1 Sedimentisphaerales bacterium | reverse complement strand
GGTTGCCACGAAACGCAAATCGGTCCGTTACCTCCTTCAAGCTCTCCTTTTCGGCCGGACTCATGTGATTCAACTGGTCTATTCTATTTAAGTATTTCATTTTGTTCATCTCATACTCCTCGTGTACTGAGTTTTTGAGTAGCTCTTCTCATAGATGCCCTTTCGCTTGAAAACTCGGCTGAGAGTTCGCAGTATTATCTTCGCGTCCAAAAAAAGACTTGCCGTCTCGACATACGTGACATCGAGATCGAGCTTTTCTTCGCGCGTTATTTCCGCTCGCCCTGATATCTGTGCCAGACCTGTCATGCCTGGTTTGACGGATAGCCGCTTCTTCTGCCGCTCACTCCATTCGGCCATCTGTGAAAGATACAATGGCCGGGGCCCGACCACACTCATATCTCCTAATAATACGTTAACTAATTGTGGGAGTTCGTCAAGTGAATATT
The DNA here is from genome assembly GCA_037381725.1 of Sedimentisphaerales bacterium. Taxonomy (GTDB): domain Bacteria; phylum Planctomycetota; class Phycisphaerae; order Sedimentisphaerales; family Anaerobacaceae; genus JAFGTG01. Next base: position 7,695 of record JARRQQ010000150.1, on the reverse strand, counting down.
CGCGCAGAATCCTGCCTATCTTCGTCAGACGTGGGTCTGTGCTCGTTTTTGGGCTGGATCCGAAGCGTTCGGCATCCATTTTCATCGTGCGAAATTTGTAAAGGGTGAACGGTTTGCCGTTCTTGCCCGCTCTTTTCTGTTTGAAAAAGATGGGTCCTTTGCTGCCGAGTTTTATCGCTATCGCGATGGCCGCCAACAAGGGGGACAGAACGACCAACGCCGATAACGAAATGAGAACATCAAGTCCGCGTTTTAGCAGGTGAAAGGGACTCATAATACCCAATTTACCCAGAAAGAAACCCGGCGTCAACACCATCCGCAGCTTTTCGGAGGCACGCGGGTGATTTGACGGCGTTCAGCAGAACGCTTTCCAGTTGCTCGGCTAACTTCTCTCTCGCGAATTCTCGCTCGGCCAGCACGCGGGCGTTCTCGCCCATCCGGCGGCACAACTCCGGATGGGCGGCGAATTCTTCCAGTGCATCCGCCAAGTCTCGTGGATGAGTGGGATCGAGACATCGGCCGCAATAATTGTTCTCGACCGTCTTGCCCAGCCAGCCCGGGACGTTGATCAGCACGGGCCTGCCCGCGGCCAGGGCGTCGAACATCTTGTTTGGAGACCAGCTATTCTCGCTGGCCGCCCGGAAGATGACCATGCACGCCTGGCAGCCGGCGACAATCTGGGCCACCTCGTCTTTACTTGCCGGGCCGGTGAAAATGACGTTCGTCAATTTGTATTTGCGGGTCATGTTTTCCAGTTCGGATTTCTTTCCGCCCCCGCCAAGAAGCACGAGGGCAATGTGATCCTCGCCCCGCTCGGCTAGGATTCGAGCCGCTTCAATCGCATATTCGAGTCCATTGGCCAAGCCCATCGCTCCGAAGTAAATCGCAGTGAACTTCCCATCCAGCCCCAGTCGCCGGCGTGCAGCCGAACCGTCCAGGTCCGGCCGGAAGAGGTCCAAGTCGCTGGCGTTTGGAATCATCGTCACCTTCCCGGCAGGCACACCCGCGCGGACAATCCCTTCTTTCATGCCGGGTGACAACGCGACAATATGGTCCGCGCCGGCGTATATCTCCTTTGCCATGTGTTTGAGCCAACCGATGACCCAGGGATTCTTCAGCGCTGCGACATTGACCAGTGCATCGGGCCAGAGATCGCGCACCTCGAAGATAAACGGCGCGCCAAAGTATCGACTCAGGGCCAGGCCTGCCAGGCCGATGGTCAGCGGCGTGTGCGTGGCAAAGACCACGTCCGGCTTCGACAGTTTCTTGCCGATATGGCCGGCCAGCGATGCAAACTGATAGAACTTGAGCATCCGTCGCCAGCCGCTCAAGCGTGTCCCGACGTTAGGGTCATTATAAGCGGCGGCAATCGCCACCACGTGAATGCCATCGGCCTCGACTTCCACGTATTGCTCGCCGTCCGGCACAGGAAACTCCCGATTAGCCAAACCGGAGGTTATCATCGTGACCCGGTGACCTTTTCTCACGAGGTACCTGGCAAACTCGTATGAGCGCGTGCCCGTACTTCCGTTTCGCGTTGCAAAATACTGATGAAGATAGAGGATATGCATGTTCATCGCGTTTTAACCAGCTCTTCAAAAATCCTTTCGAGACGTTTCATATTCGTCTTCCGGTCCGCCGATGCGATAACCTTCTGACGGTTCCGCTGGGCGGCGCTAGTGACGAGCTGGCGGCATTCGTGCAACTGCATGATACACTTCGCCAGATCGTTCGCGTCGCCGACCTTGTGCAACATGCCGTCAACATTGTTTCCCAACAGCGCGGCATTAGCTTTGATATCCGAGACAATCGGGAACAGACCCATTGCCATCGCCTCCAGCAGGGACAAGCTCATCCCGTCCCACAGCGACGCAGAAAGGTAGACTTCGTGCTGGCCGAGTATCTCCGGAAGATCATCATTGTGTACTTTGCCCGTGAAATCTATGTAGTCACCTAATCCGACGTCCTCGACGTGCCGTTTGAGTGTGTCGCGCAAAGATCCGTCTCCGACGAAGGTCATGTGGAAATCAATCCCTCTTTCCTTGAGCAGAACGAGGGCGCCGATAATGGTGGAATGATCGAACACTTTCTCCAGGCGTCTCGTGCAAACGAGTCTTAAGGGTCGGGATGAATGTACTTCTCGCCGGTCTGCGAGCGCGAACTTATCCGTATCGATTCCGAGTGTAAGCGTCTCGATCTTCGCGGGGTCAGTGCTCAGGCTCAAAGCCATCTCCTCGAGCTCTTTGGAAACCGTGTTCACACTGTCCGCGAACGCAAAGATTCTTCGTAGAAGTGGGCGCCATATTCGCGATCTTGTCCCAGTGGTCAGGTCGCTCCCGTGCACGGTGACGATGGTGGGATGAAATCCGCAGACCATCGCCGTCAGCCCACAACTGGTCACGTAGTGAGCGTGTACGATATCGGGTTTCAATTCCTTTATCAGCCTTCTGGCTCGCAGCATGCTGATCAGATATTTCCACTTGCCTTTGGTTTCGGAATATCTGTGACCGAGTCCGACGTTGTACGTCGGCACTCCTCGCTCGGGACTCGGCGACATGGCGATAAAATGTACGTCATGACCCGTCTGTCTGAAATAGTCGAGGTAGGGGCCGATATGCGTGAATGTCCCTAAGGAGATAAAGCAAATTCGCATTTATGAAGCTGCTTCCAATATCTCACGATAGGCTTGGAGCGTCTTTTCGCACGCGAGTGAGGCCGTGAATCTTTTCTCCGCCGTCTCTTTCGCGGACTGTCCCATCGAGTGAGCGAGTGTCTCATCGGAGAGTATCTTTGAGACGGCCTCGCAAATACTCCTTGGATCGTGAGGATCGACCAACAGACCCGTTTTACCGTCTTCGATCATCTCCGGAATTCCGCCGACGCTGGCGGCGACGACGGGAACGCCTACGGCCATCGCTTCGGCGATTGTCAATGGGGCATTTTCCTGGAATGAAGGAACGACCAGGCAATTCGCCTTGGACAATTCAAGCTGCACTTCGTCGATACTGATACTACCCAGGAAGTTCACTCTGTCTTGCAGACCGTCCGCCTGGACTTGCTGTTTACACGTGTCAAGATAGGCCGCTTCCGGCGTCCCGGCGATCCGCAGATGTGCATTGGGAAACCGCCGGACGAGGAGAGCGAAGGCCCTTATCATCCCGAGGGTATTCTTTAACGGTCTGATTCTGGCACAGCAAAAAATTTTTCCCGGCTCAGGCACCCGCTCGACGTGAAAGTAAGACTCTGCGACGGAGTTCTCAATCAGCCAGGTTTTCCGAATCCTGTTTTGGGCCGGCAGAAACCGTCTCGCATATTCACTGATTAGCACAACGTGCGAGACCCGGCGGCGTGCATACGCCTCCGTGAATTTCAGAAGCAGACGCCTGGGGCGGTGAAGAATGCCCCATCGGTCGTCCCACTTTGCATCTTCCTCCGCAATGCCGTGTATGGTCAGGATACTCGGCTGTTTGCAGTTTGTCGCCAGAAACGTAGATCCCTGAAAATGCACGATATCGGGATTGATCTGTTTCAGAAGTGATCTGATCCGTCGCTTGCCCGTGACCATGTAATAGAGGGTTCCGGGCAGAACACGCCACGACCTTCTTTTGCCCAATCTGCAGACCGTGACGTTCTCCCATTGCTCAGGCACAGTCTGGCTGGCACGGCTTTCCAGGGCAATCACCGTTACTTTCAGATCGGGATGCTTTGCGAGCTCTTCGACGAGGTATCTCGCTGCGCCGGCCACGCCGCCGTCGATGCGGTGAAGATCTCGCGGGAAAACTGTCACTAAGGCAACATGCATTCACAGACCTTCTCAGGCGAACTGCTCGTGTGGCGCGAGTTCGTCATCGTATTCATCGTAGGCCGACAAGTCGTCCTCCATCTCAGTGAAGAATCCGGCCACGTGCTCGCTCGCCAAAACGAATCCGAGGAACACCCAATAATGTTTTTGAAAAAGCTGCCCGACGCTCAGGCCCATCACCAGCAGGTACGTCAGGATGGCCCTTGCGTACAGTTTCTCCAGGCCGAGCGGCATCCGTTTGACCGTAAGCATGACCAGGATCACGAACCAGGCAAAGAGAGCGGCACCGGGTATGCCGTAAACGCCGAGGGCCAGGAAGAAATCATTATGAGGCAGGATGGTCAGCCCGCTTTGCTCGAACCATCCCAAGTAGCTCGTCCCGATGGGCCTTCGGGCGACGCACTTGAGGGCTTGTTCTATCGGCATCATGCGGATGTCGATGGCCTCCTCGGCTTGCTGAAGGTTGGTCAGCCGGGCGGCGACGGGCGCTTCCAGCCCGTTGCTTCGCACGGCCAGAGCCGCGGAGACCGAGCCCAGGAATATCACGAAGAGCAATAGGACCGCCAGGGCCGGCCGACGCGCCACCTGCCGCACGAAGAGCAAAGGGGACAGCATGGTAATGAACAAGGCGATCAGGCCGCCGCGAGAGCCGATCTTGAGCAGCATGACGGGCAGGACGACGATGGCGACGAGATATAACATCCGCCAGAGCAGGCTCCTGTCGCGGGCGAACAAATAGATCGCCGTCAAGAAAGCTATGGCGATCAGCGTCGCCAGCATGTTCGCGTCGGTGGCCTGGCCGAGGGTCGCCGAATATCTTTGCTCAGGTCCCTGTTGCACGGACCGGATGGCCGAGCCGGTCAGGAACGTCAGTGCGATCATCCCCAGTGTGCCGATCACATAAGCGCGCGAAGCCCAGCGAAAGGTCGATTCGCCGTTCGTTTGGAGTATCCAGTACACGATGAGAACGAGCGCGAGAAGCTGGACCTGCGTGAAGGCGCGAGCCAGCTCATACGTGAGATGAGACCCGCCCAGCGACGCCAGGCACACCCAGACGGTGTAGAGACCCATCACCCACAGCGTCCTGTTGGCGATGCGCAGCCGGGGGCGGGTAATGACCAGGTTCAGCACGAAAGTGACCGCGAGGGCAATGCCGACGCCCCGGTCGAGAGTGAACGTGTCCCTGAAGCTAATGCCGGCCCCGGTCGGCAGAACGAGCATCAGCATGCAAAGGCCGAACGTCGGCCTGATAATCATGCCGATAAACGTCGGCACGGCAATGATGATCGCCCCGGCTACGTAATTCTTGCCCAACAGGATGACAGCCAGCCCGATCAGCGAGAGAACCACCCAAACCGTCAGAAGCAGGCCGTTCACGACCGGAGGCAATTGAATGTCGGAGGTCCGCTCACTCGGCTCGTAGAACAAGTCTTCGCTGTCCACGTCATCGTCATAATCGGTGTACATGCAGGACTCCTACTTATATCCGTTCAGGAACAAGCACAAGCGGGCGTTCATCAGCATTTGGTGGCAAATGAAGCCGGCAGCTTTGAAGAATTGTTTTTGTGCTGCAAGCTGCCGGACGTTCCTTCTCTGCAGCCGGCAAATTTGCGATGCGTAATTCCTGAGGCAATCGAATTCGACCTCTGGAGCGACCTCTGCATAGCCTTGCAGAAATGTGTCGGCCATCTCCCTTGCATTCCAGCTCAAAGCTCTCCGCCACGGCGCGCCATGGAATATGGAACTGACAAACAAGAGAATATCGAAGTATCGACTCCCAAAGGTTGGAATTCTTCCCACCAACGGCGCCGCCGACCAGTCTAATATGACAAGCCCGTCCGACGGCTCGTGAAAGCATACGTTGATACATGCAAAGTCACCGTGGATGAAGACGTTCTCGCCGGCGGGGGCCATCCACTCCGTCGGCAATTCGTGCTTCATCCCTTCGGGTAAGACCAATTCCTTGTGAACGACCGCCAGCGCCTGGCCCGCCTTTTTCAACAATCGCCGTAGCCTCTGATCTTTGCGGATGGCCAAATCAAGCAATGTCGCCAAGCCGCTCAACCGCTCGAATTCCAGCACGCCCGCCCCGGCGTCGAAGTCATTCACCCTCGGAGCGGCAAAGAGACCACTGTTTTGGCCGATCTCGATGCCCCTGGACGCCTTGGCGGCTTCTACCTCCAGGAGGCTCGGATTTCCGGTCTTTCGTACGGTCTCGGCAACAAGCTGCATTGGTTGTCACTTTTGATGAGAAACTTCACCGACGGGTTTCCTGCACCGGCGGCAGACGGCGATGGGGTTTTCTGAGAAACGGCTCAGGAATTTCAATTTGCTGGCGGTGTTGTCTATGGCGCGATTCAGCCGGTATGAAACCGGAATCTTCGGCGGATGAAAGAAACCGACCGGGTAAAGCTCGGCGATTTCCAGCCCCGCCCCATTGGCCAGGTCCTTCATCTCTTTGATGCTCATGACGTTGAATATCCCTTTCGGATTCTTCCGGCGGCGTCGCGCGTTCAACAGCCTGATCCACGGCGATCCGAGACTGTGGTGATTATTGAATACCAGGTAACCATCGTCGGCCAGCAATTCGGTGAGTTCTCCAATCGCAGCGGAGCGCAGCTCCGGCTCGGCGTTGAGAAAGAATCGGAAGGCCGTAATCAGATTGAATTTTCTCGGCTTGAGAACGTTGTCCACCGTGATGTCGGCCTCGATAATCTCGGTCCGCCTGAGTTTCTTCCCGGCCACGGCGAGCATGGAGCCGGAGATGTCAATGCCTGTTGATGTTTTGACGCGATCCTCCAGGAAGCTCGCTATACGTCCTGTTCCGCAGGCGAAGTCAAGCAGGTGGACATCTGTCCCTACGAAATATTTCTCCAGAATCGTCAGGAGGATTTCCCGCTCGCGCGACCAAAGGAATCTCTCCCACGCCTGTGTTTCGTAGCACCGGTCATATTCGGCGCCTTTGGCTGAGTATTGGTGAGAGTCCCTATAACTGATTCTCTCTGCTGTTCTCATCTTCGCTGGAGCATACGGGCAAACCTTTTTTGTTCGATACTTGTGAGACTCAGAAACCAGCCACCGACGAGTGTCACGAGAGTCGCCCCCAGAACAACGCCGCCGATTTCGAGCCACGAATCGGGCGGCGACAGGTATTTCCATGTGACGATCACAGTGACCGCGGGCAATGAGCCGAATAGGGCTGGCAGCCATACGGTAAGTGCGTTTTCCAATGCGGAAATGTGCATTTTCCGGCTGAAGTATATCGGTAGGATCACGCCGGCGATGAGCGCTAGCGGCAGGAAGTTGGACCAGGCGATGCCGATCAGGCCCTGGTTCAGGACTTTGACGGATATGACGGACGCCACGACGCAAAGCAAGGCCGTTAACGCGGTCAGCGCGGCGAAGACTTTGTGTCGGCCGCGGCCCACGAGCACGAGAAAGTTACTATGTTGGGCCAGCCGCAGGCCATGTCCTATGGTAAGAATGGCTAGGATAGTCGCCATTTCGTCGATGACGGCCGGGTCCGTGAATCTGTCGCTGACCCATACATGTAAAAACTCCCTGCCCATCACGATCAGAAAGCACGCACTGGGGAGGATGAGCAGGAGACTGTACTTTTGCGTCAGCAGGGCGATTTCCTTCACCGTTGCACGGTCATCTCTGGCATCGAGGTCGCTGACAGCCGGTTTAATCACCCCCGTGAAGGCACCCAGCAATTGTGTCAACAATAGCACTCCGGCTGTCGCCACGGTGAATTCACTGATCTGGGCGGCGCCGATGAAAATGCCGATGATCAGCGTGCTGGCATGATAGATGATAACGGCTCCCATTGCGTACAGAAGAGTGTTGATTCCGTAAGGCAGCATCTCTCTGAGCAGCCGAAAGTCTATCTT
>JARRQQ010000149.1:0-13067 GCA_037381725.1 Sedimentisphaerales bacterium | reverse complement strand
GCCTCTTGTCCCGGGTTCCGGCGAACGGAGGCGTGGCCCAGGTGCTTACCGGTCATCAGACAACAGCGTGTCGGCGCGCAGACCGGTGCGCCTGCGAGTATTTGCGTGAACCTCATCCCTTCCCTGGCGAGACGATCCATGTTCGGGGTTTCCAGAAGGCGATTGCCCATGCATGAAAGCTCGTAGTAGCCGAGCTCATCGATCACCACAAGAACAATGTTAGGCTTCTTTCGCTGAACGTCCGTTGCCGAAGAAACCGTCGGCAACCATAACGACGCTCCCGTGCCTATCGTCAACCTGAGGAAATCCCTACGTCTCATAAACGCCCCCTTTGCTTAATGCGGACAATTAGTCCGCCCTTTCTCGATTCTGTCTGCCAACCAGTTTTGTGCCCTCTTCGAAGGGCCTCAAAACCTGTATCCGAGATTCAGGAAATACTTGACGTCGGTACTCCCGGCCCCAATTGCGGGCGTGGCGTCGTACTGGAAAAGCGTCCTGAAGCTCGCGAACATCCTCTGGGTAAAGTCTGCACGAATCCCGACCGACGACGTTAGAAAGTAATCGGAGAACTTGTCGGTACTGGGATAGTAGGTCAGGTCATGTGTCAAGCTGGCTATTTTGGTGAGTTTCTTGTCGAAGTGATAGCCAAGCTCCAAGGACAATTTGCTCTTGCTTTCCGTTTGGTTGGTGTATTTTTCGTAAAGCGTAGCCAGACCGAATTCGGTTGAGAAGTTCATCTCCGGCGACTCGATCCACTGGTAGCCACCACCGCCGCCGACGATCACTCGTCGATCCAATTCGGCGACCGCGTCCTTCTCGTACCGACCGTTCACGTAACCGTACATCTTCTTGCTGAGAAAGTAGTCGTATTTCCCTTTCGCGCGCCACCAGTCTTCCGTCGTCTCGATCTCGCCGGTATTACGGTCTTCCTGCTGGCTGCGGGCATAGTCGAAATTGATCGTCGTGCGATCATTATCGGTTCGCTTGGTCAGACCAACGCTCGCGTTGATCGACTCAACTTTCGTGTTGCCGTGCGTCGAGACCAGTCCAAGAGATAGGTCACCCGTCCATCGCGGCTCAGGTTTGGGGGGAGGATTAATTGATATGATATCACTGACGGAAAACTCCTGCGCTTTCAACGTCTCACCAGCCGGAAGTGAAAAATGTCCGGCGGCAGCGCTCGAGACCTTCTGATGAAGAATCGTGCCGTCTTTGAGGTGCACTTCGATCGGCTCGTCGCTATTGAAAGTCTCGATATTGGACTGTGCCACCGTCACCTCGCCGGCGACAGCGGACTTCAGTACCATCTTGCCGCCCACGAGTTGGACGATTTTGCCGGTCAACCGATCCCCATTCTTCAAATGAAGCTCGTCCCCGTAGCCTGCCTGAACAGACAACGCCGCACATATCACAGTCGCTACCAATGGGCAACGCATTCCAGTCTCCCTTCACGTCAAGGCCATCGAGAGGCGCTCTCGGCACCAAGCGCGACACGTGATTATCAATACACTGTTCGAGGCAAAAAGTCCAGCACTCTGTCAAAAAACTGTCCTCCCATGTGGGTTCACTACGCGCCTAAAGCGTTGGCGGGCGGCGCATCATGGCACTCATCCTTGCCCTCCGCAGCGCTGCGGAGGCGTCATCCTTGTCATTCATACAGATTTGTGGATTCGGTTTCCTCAATGGACCGGGCAAACTCATCGGTTGTCATAGAGACTCGGAACAGGACGTCCCCCGGTCGGTCCGCGCGTATCTCCACGCGCCAAACGGCTTTAGCCCCCGGAGCAAGGCTGGCCAGAGGCACAAACGTTACTCTATTGGCCTCCAGTGTTCCAGGCGTGGCGCCGCCTAAAGAGACGCACTTCATCTTGTCTTCGAGTCGGCAGGTGATTCGGATATTGGTTGCAGGCGAGGAGCCTTGATTGGTGGCTGTAATAATGTAGGTTCCCTGATCGCCCACTTCAATCGGGTCGCCGACGTCGACGACCTCCAGGAGTATGGCTGGCACTCCCACGATCGTGGTATGAGCATTGGCGGATATCTTGGAGGCGCAGTAGGCCGTGACCGTCGTGGAAGTATCCAGATCGCGGGCCTGCGGCGAAGCGTAGCTGATAGTCACTTTCTTAAAATGATTAGCCGCGATGGTTCCGAGTGCCCAGGTGACTTTGTCCGCGCCCACGATGCCGCCCTCCGATGCCGTTATGGACGTGACGCCCGGCGGGATGGTGTCTTCCACCATCGTGTTCCCGGCTGGACCATCGCCCACATTGGACACTGTGATCTCATAGGTCACCGCTCGCCCGATGTATTGGCGGTCGGGCCCTTCTTTGCTAACGGTCAGCACGGGTTGACGAACCGCCGTCGTCGTAGCCGCGGATTCAACCCTGACCCCGAGGGACGAAGTGGCCACGGCCGTGCACGTATACGTTCCGGCCCGCGTCGCTTTGAGCGTGCTGGTGAACTGCTTGGTCTGACCGGGACCCAGTGTGCCCACCTCGTGAACGATTCGATTCTTGCCGTCGACGGTCACCAGCCCCGCCGGCAGCGAGTCGGTGATGATGACGTTCTTCGCGCTGCCGTTGCCCGTATTCTTGATGGTGAAGGTGACGGGGACAGGCTCACAGAAGAGCACTTCGGCTGGCGCCGTCCTTTCCAGTGTTAGCACTGCCTGTAGGACCTGCACGTCCGCGCGAGCGGGGACTGCGTAAGTCACCGTCGCCCGACTTGTAAGGCTACCCGCGCTGGTCGCCACGCCGGAGACCGTCATCTCTTCATCCGCCTTTGGCGCCAAGGCACCGAGTCTCCACGTCAGCGTGCTCCCACTTTGGTTCGCTTGGGGTGAGGCACCGGTGAAGTCGAAGCCGTTCGGCATTTGTTCAACCACCACGACGTCGTCCAGGGGCATGTCCGTCAGATTGGTAACCCTGATGGAATAGCGGAACGGGGATCCCAATTGCACGTCCTTGGGCGTCTTCTTCTCCAGACGTATGGCGTGCTGCGAGGGGTACGTCCTTGAGATCACGTAGGGTTGCTTCCCGTTGATTGCCCGGGGCTGCTGTTGAGCGACAGTCTTCTGGTCTTCTGACAGTGGGGCTGCCCACGCCTTGCATTCCTTGGACCAGTAGGCCTTGTGCGCTATCGACTCGGGTACCGGTCCAATATCCTTCCACGCATAGTAGGATTCACAACTGCAGCCGCCGGATAGAGCGAGCACCGCCAGCCCGAGCACGGTCAGTTTTGTCTTGCTCATGATTGTTTCCTTTCAATCTAAAACCTGCTCCAAAGACATCCAGGCCGCCCGTCACGGCGCGCCATCAATATCAACATGACTATGGTCATGCACTTCTTCTGTGCCGCGGTGAATGCCTCCTTTGTTGTGGGCTGTCGGCCATTGAACGGATGATGCCGCGCGAGGCGTCCCGTGCAGCGACGGACAACTACCGGCACGCGAATGCTCGATAGTCATTCGTCAATAGCCAACTTAGCACCCTCGTCTCCAAAGTGGATCCTTTCACCTTTCTCCTAACCATCCCTAGGGCTCGGGCCTTGCCGTCACGTAATAGGCGCTACAGACAATCGACAGCTCCTCGCCATTTTTCAGGGTAAGCACAAACGTTTCCGTATGTACCGTCTTATCGTCGCCGGCGGCCGCCGCCGGCGTAATTTCCAATTCCACCTCACATCCCTTAGAGATTTGCCTTTGCCCCAGCATCTTGACGGCCATTGTTCCGCCCTTCGGGGCCACCGACGTCACTTGCGGAGCCTCCTTGTCGTAATTGTTCACAACCTTGATCTTCCTGACCGTCGGCGTGCCCGGCACGGCCCCTGGAGATTGTTCCGCATCTTTTCCTCGTCCACTTTCGGATGCAGGACGAATTGCTTTGCCTCGACGTTGGGATCATATTCGGCGGTGATGCAGTCGGAGGTGGACTTCAGCCCCGTGATAGCGAATGCTCGACCGTCGAGACTGCGGAGCTTGATATCCGGACAACCGCCGTTCTTCTCATTCAGGAAGAGCCTCAGCCGCTCCGGCTGCACGGCGATCTTGCGCACGAGCGTGGCCTTCATGAGCAGAGTCACCTCGCGGTTCTCCCTGTCGTTGCTGTAAACAATGACGCGCCACATCATCTCGCCCGGGGTGGGTTTCGCCGTCCATTCCACCTTCAACGTACCGACTTCGCCCGGCGCATATTCCGTTTTGTCCGACGCCACGCGGACACCGCAGCATCCCTGAACGTGCACGAGTTTCAGCTCGGCTTGGCCCGTGTTCGTGAACTTGACGGTGTCCGTTCTCTTTGTGTTGATCCCGACTTCGCCGAGGTCGTAGGTGAGCTTTTCGAAGGACATTTTCGGCGACGGACCCGTGGCTACATCCTTGCCCTGGCCGTTACAGCCCGTCAACACGAATAACAGACAACCGGAGGCAAGAAGACGTAAGACGAAAGATTTGCGCTTCATGCTCTAATCTCCACCTTCGACGCTCCCACAACTCCATCGCGCCATCGGACTCCAAATGAGGATGGCCGGACCGATCCAATCGGCCGATATTCTCCAATGGTGACACCTACCTGGAGCGTCAAACCGGTATCTTAAGACCTCCCGGCAGGATAGTCCACTAAAATTATGGTGAAAAAATCGCTTTTGTCATCAAATGGTGCATTTCTTGGGGGTTTCGGAGACTCACCGGCCCGCTTGTGACCGCGGCGCTAATCCACAGCATCGCTATCGGCACGACGGCGCTGTGGAGATTAGCGGCCAAAGCAGACGACCTCGCCGTCCTGCATCGTCAAGTAGAGCCGGCCCGAAGCCGCAGCTATCCCGTTGAATACGGTCGGCGCATCCAGTCTGCACTCCCATAACCTGCTTCCATCGGACTGATCTATCGCGGCGAGCACGCCTCCTTTGTTGCCGGGCGTGAAGTAGACGCTTGGGTTCAAGCCTTGCAGCGAATCGAACATCCGCACGCAATAAGCCGTCTTGTCATCGTGCACGATGAGGCGGGCGTAACCGCTCTGGCCGTAAGTCCACGGCGTGCGCTTGAAATACGAGTCATCGAGAAGGCTGCTCTTGGTGAATACGCGAATCGTCGCCTTCTTCGGCGGAACACGCTGTTCTTTCAAATTGGCGTTGAACGTCAGATTTCGCATGTAGATCAGCTCGCCGTCGCCCTGGAGGATGTCTGGAAGCGCTCCCATGGGAAGCTGGTAGTTTTGCGAAATATTGCTGACGTCGTAGTCCGGCCCTTCGAGCCTCGCCTGATGTCGGATCCGCCCGGTAGTGGCGTCGAGGCCGTAGAGATAGAGCCCGCCGTCGAGGTGGGAGGACCGGCCCGCAACGAAGTAAGCCGTCCCGTCCTGAACCAGAACGCTGCCGTGGACGGGCCACGCCGATTCGAGCTGGCCGAAAGCTCCGATGCCCCGATCCTCGGGAGCCGCGCGAAATCGCCAAACAAGCTCCCCGTCGTCCGCGCGAAGGCAATAGACCCATCCGCCGGCCGAGCCAAAGATCACCGTGCCACGATAGTACGTGGGCGGCGAATCGATCCTGCCCCCGGTCGTCGCCTCCCAGATTCGCTCGCCGCCCGACACGTTCAACGCGACGAGGCTATGCTCATCGACCAGGGGAACGAACATTCGACCGCCAACAATTGCCGGGGGAGCCAATTTCTTCCCAACCTTTTTGTGCCAAAGCAGTTGCGGCGCGACGGGCACGTTGGTCTTGACGGACCCGCTCCGCAACGAATCGTGCCGATAAGCGGGCCAGTCACCGTCGGCCGGGTCGGCTCCGTGGACCTGGCCAAACGCGGGACCTCGCTCGAGCGGATGGTTCTCGGCATCTGTCGTTGGCCGGTAACGCGGTGGAACCTGCGGTGCCAGCGCCGTCATGCCGTTGATTTTCTCCTCGATGTAGCAAACGCACGGATGCGGAGGCGCATATTGCAGCCCGTTCGCCGGCATCATCCCCACGTGGCACGTCCCGCGGACCCAGTTCTGAATTGTGTGGTTGCCTTGCTCCAGGTCCACGTATTCGCTGCCGCGTCGGCTCGCCAGGATGTAGCGCGGCGTGGCCTTGTCCCGGTAACAGCGATGGTGATGATAGGTCTTGAAAATGTTGCCCAGAGGAACCTGCCTGGCAAGTCTGCCGGAATGCAGATCGTAGCCGTTGGCGCTGACGGGCCACGTGCTGTTGGTTTTCGACGCCCGGCCGTTGACCAGGAGTGGCCCTCGGGCTGTCTGACTGCTCCACGTCCAAACGAGGCCGTCGATGATAAAGACGTCCTTCCATTCGTACCAGAGATGTCCCAGGTATTTCTTGGGCTGAGTCCAGAGAATCCGGCCCGACTGGGCAGAAAAAGCCGCAAGCTGATTGGGGCTGGCATGGACAACGACGCCATCCCGAACGATCAATGTACCCGTCCATACCGTTTGCAGCGCGCTGATGCCACCTGCTTTGTAGTCTGCCTTGACGAGCGGAAATCGTCCGCGCCATCTTTCCTTGCCACTGTCGAAATCAAGGCCGAGTACGTCCTCGCCGTCGAGCAGAGCGATCACATCGCCGTCGGTTGCGATGTTCAGGGTGGGATCGACCTTGGCCGGGGTGACGCTGCCATGCATGGCCCTGAACCGATAGTAATCCGTGGTCGTCCCGGTGTAGGCTTTCTCCGAGGACCAGCGCAGCTTGCCGCTTTTGGCGTCAACAAGCTTGACCCTTGCGCTATCACCTTCCAGAACGGACAAGATCAGCAAGCCGTCGCGGTGCAATATCTCCGCCGTGCGCGCCGTATTGTCATAGGTCCTGAGCACCTTGCCGCTCTTGGCGTCCAGTTGACTGACAGGCGCCCGGTAGCCGAGCGTGACGTACACCTTGTCCTCTACTGCGACCAGTCGCTTTTCAATGTTGAGCGGGATGTCACCCGGTCGGGGCGCGAACCACGACGGCTTCCACGCCCGCCAACCCCAGTCTTTGATGGGCACTTTCCAGAGCAGGACTCCGTTAAAAGCGTCCTGGGCCGTGAGGAACCACTTGTCGGGTAGGTCGTGATCGCCCACGAGGCTGATCGGGGCGTCATCGCCAATGTAGAACAGTCGGCCCCGCGAGGTAACCAGCGTCCGGACGCTTGAATCGCTTTCGTGGGAGCGCATCCAAAGAGGGTCCGAGACCCACTGATAATGCTTTGGGGGAGCCACGACCCGGTCTTCGGCTACCGGATTGCCATCAGCGCCGTGCAAATAGTGCGTCCACTCGTCGATTTCCTTCGGCCACGGCTTAATGGCTTTGAGCCACCCGCCGGCATCGGCCAGCCACACTATTTCTGTAAACCCGGCTTGTGAGAGTTCTTCCCTTAGACTTTCGCTTGCACCTGCGAAATAGACTTCGCCGAGCGGCGCAAGGACGCGAAATACCTCATTGACGCCAAACTCCTGTTTGACTACGTCTGCGTTGTCTTTGACAACCACAAGGTTGATCAGATTCTCTGCATATGGCAAGCGATCACCATCTGACAGGTCTGCCGACACCGGGCCATAGAGGCCGGTGGAGCGAAGAGACGCCCGTATCTTGTCGAGCAGCGCCTTCTCCGGAACTAGAACCTGGACGATAAACCGTCCCCGTTGTGAAAGGGCCGCCGCCAAATCACCGTCTTTGCTGCCGAGCACGACGCAAATCCCGCCTGTGAAGCCACTGGAGGTCGTGATGACTTTGGCGGAGACACCCGCCTCGGACGCACTCCCGACGAGGGCCGGCACGACTATCAGGCACACGTAAAGTCCTATCCGCAACAAGCGACAAACAGATCGATTCATATCACAGTCCTTGATGAGCGGAAATCTTCTCCTTCAGCTCGCGACAGGCAGCGGTCGGATCGGCGGCATGAGTCACGGCGGAGCAGACGGCGATGGCTCTCGCGCCCGCATCCAATACCTGATCGACGTTGTCGGCGGTTATGCCTCCTATAGCCACATGGCCTATCGCTTCATTCGCCAGTGCTTGTGCAGCTTGTGAGACATAGTCCAGGCCGACCACCGGAGCGTCCGGCTTCGTGGGCGTTGCAAAGACGGGCCCCAAACCGACGTACGTCGGCTGTTCTTGCCGGGCGGCGCGCAGTTGCTCGAGAGAATGGGTACTCTTGCCGACAATCAACGGCGCCAATGCGAGTTTCCTCGCCTGAGCGACGGGCAAATCGTTTTGGCCCAGATGTACACCATCGGCTCCCGCGGCCACGGCCACGTCGGTTCGATCGTTGATGATGCTCACGATCCCGGCATCCCTACAACCTTTGACGAAATCTGCCGCGAGAGCGAAAAGTGCATCATCTTCGATGGTCTTGGCCCTGGGGCTGTCTGCTTTCCGTCGTTTGGAAAGCTGACTGTCCCGTTCCCGTGCAGCAGAGGGACAGGCAGCTTTTGACGGAACGGCGCCGTCAAAACCAGCCAGTCCCGTCTTCGCTCGTAGCTGGATACAATCGGCACCGCCGGTTGCGCATTTGCGAGCCAGGGGAATCACCTCGTCGGGCAGATCGCTGGTTATGACGACATACAGCCGGACGTTCCTGAACTTCTCGATGGTGTTGCTTTGAAGAACGATGTCCTTTTCGAGCGTGTAAGCAGCGTATCTAAGCCCTTCTATCGTATCGGCTTGTGGCTGTTTTTCGATTCGGAGAGCTTCGGCAAGGACCCGCAGCGCCTCGGTCAGCCGTTTGCAGGCGGCGGTGCAACAGTCATACAGGTCTCCACGCGAAAGCTGGTTGTCCACTTTTTGCCCGACGCCGACGTCCCCGAGCGTATCCCTGCTCGAAATGAGCCGAGCGGCGTCGAGCTTGCCGATACACGCTGAGAGTTCGTGCCTGAGTTGCTTTGCACGCCGGGTCAAAGAGTCCGAGTTCAAAGCGAATCTGCAAAACTCTTCGACCGACCGGGCCGCCTCTCGCGCCCGGTTGAAATTGGCATCGATTATCCTGTGAACCGCCTGTTGCATCGCGACTTTCGATCTATGATCCACAAATGGGCGCTCGGCGAGCGCCACCTAAATCGTAAATCGTAAATCGTAAATCGTAAATGAAAAAAGGAGTCGCCCCTCCTCCGGAACGACTCCATGCAAAGAAATTTATTGAATCAGAGCCGCCTAGGCCGACTCTGCGATCCGCAAGATCGGGCGGACATGTCCTCCTCCGAAGAACGTTTCTAGGCCGTCCGCCCAATATCGTCATCTGAAACGAACGAAGGTCATAAACCTGCAAGCGCTGTACCACTCGCCACAATGCCGTGGCTGATCGTCGGAGGCAACGGATACAACTATCTTTGGCGAAGCAACTTATGCGACTATCCTCCCCACTGATTGAGTCCGTGTCTCCGGGTCGCATTTTGCCAGCATGTTGCTTTCAAGCAACACGGAAGGCGCAAAATCACGCCATTTTACCAATGATTCGGAGATCGATGTTTGTTTGGGTAGGGGCAGGCCCGTGTGCCTGCCTTGGGCGACCACATGGGGTCGCCCCTAGCGCCTCTGTGTTTGAAAAATGCAGCGCGTCCGAAGCAAAGGCAGCGTGCCTGGGCCTGACTCATGTTCGGAGGGTGAGCTACTCTCGAGGCTTCTTCATTCGCTTGGAACGTGAGACGCGATTGGTCCAGTCGCACAACCAATGATCGTATAACACCATTTTGCCGGTCTTCTCCTGGTCGATGCGGAGAATGGTGTCTCGTCGCCACGCCGTGATTTGATCAGCGATCTCGTTTGCTTGCCTTTCCGGCAACTCGATTCCCTCCCGCTCGAATGGGTCCTTAACGATATCGTATACGTAGACCGTTTTGTCGACCGGGTTGTGGATGAACTTGCGGGTTCCCTCTATGAAACCGGCAGGTCCCTCTTGCATCCAACCGCTGAAATAGACCCTCCGGTTCCGATTAGGCCCCAACACGTTTACACCATCGAAACCTGCGGACTCCGTCTGAAAGCTGAGCAGCCCCAGCAACGTCGGTGTCACGTCGATGGAACTGACTAACCGCGTTTCCTTTCTGCCTGGCTCCACCAGAAGTGGCGCTCGTACGCAAAAGGGTATGCGGAGAGCCTCATCAAACGGGATGCGTTCGTGACCGAGCAGGCCGTGCTCACCAAATCCTTCCCCATGGTCGCCGACGACGCAGAGGATCGTATCGTCCGTAAGGTTAAGCTGGGCCAATTCTACGTCCAGCGCAGCCAGGAACTTGTCCGTATAGAAAATCGCCTGCCGGTAGCGATCCAGCGGCTCCCTGGGAGCGTCGCCGAACCACTCGGGCAATTCGTACGGATCGTGCGTGACCGAGCACAGGACAACAAGCAGGAACGGCCGCTCGTCACTCTTCACCCACTTGGTGATCGGCTCCAGCATCGAGAATTCGTCGCATCCGAGATAGCCAACGAAGCTGTTGGGATCGTCGAGATCATCCCGTGTCCAGAACGTGTCAAAGCCGAGATTGTGCACTAACCCGGGCCTGGACTCGAAATTCCCGGCGGCCGACTGAAAGAAAGCGGTTCTGTAACCCAGCGCGTCGCTAAGCACCGTCGCCAAACTGGCATACGGCTTCTCGGTGGGGACGGCCTCGGCGATATCCTGAGAAGCGGATGCGAACCGGCCCGTCAGCAGGGCAAAGAGCGCCTTCGTTGTATGGGTCAATGACGAGCGGGCGTTCGTGAACTCGACACCCTGGTCGGCCAGCTTCTTCATATAGGGCGTCAAGTGGCCTTGTTCGTTGCCAAGGGAGGTTTGTCTACGCTGAATGCCTTCGAGGACGACCACAACGACGTTCCTTTTTGCCGACCTTGCTTCTAATGGGATCGAAATCTGGTCATAGAAGGGTATGTGCCGCTTGGGATCGGTCACGGTTCTATAGTCGGGCAACAACAGGCTCATCACAGCCCGCAATTGCGAATTGTGGCGTAATCCCACCGCGACGGTCTGAGAAGAATTGTGTCGGCCGAATGCGGGCAGCGCCACGAGGGCGGCGATAGCCGTAGCAAGGCAGGCCATCAATCTAAGCGCGAAACGCCGGCGGTTGTAGACCGGCAAAGAGGGGTGCGCCAGGGCGAAGAAGAAGAACGCCAGAGCCGTCACGCTGGGCAAAATGAGGAAAACGGCAACGACTGGCATTTTTATGAGGTTGACGCCGATCATGTAGAAGGCGCTGACCGGGGCGCGAAACAGAGGCAAGAGGACCCTCGGCAATATTTGCGTTCCCGTTCGGATGAGCCACCCGGCGTTCATGACGGACCACGTGCACACGACCGCTGCGAAAATAGTCGCGCTTCTGAGAACCCACTTCTTGGGCCAGCGAAAGCAAATGAGCGAGAGGGCGACTTCGAGAGTCAAGAGAAAGGAGATATCGGCCAGGACCCAGCCGGGATACTCGCCGAGGAGGTCCCAGCGGAGGGAGTGAAAGAGCTTGACCGCCAGCGTGCAGAACAACGCGCCGAAAAGGATAATGCTGTGCGCGCGCGGGACAAGAACTCCGTTGAGGTAGCGAGCCGCCGCGCCTCGCCGCAAGCGGATCCCAGACTGTGAACGTCGCCCAAACATAAGGGTCAGCATACAAAAATAAAGCACGGGCGGCAAGTCAAGAGACCCGCCAAAACGAAGGTCCGCCGGAGGGAGTGGAAAAAGGTTGAAAACACCCCTTGATTGTCGGTACAATGTCAGCATGACGACGAAAGAAATAGCTTTGAAGACGATCAGTGAACTGCCTGAAGATGCTTCTTGGGAGGATATTCAGGAACGGATCAACTTTGTCGCAGCGGTTCGTAAAGGGTTTCGCGAGCTGGATGAGGGCAAGGGCATTCCCCATGACAAGGTCAAGGAGGAATTCGCAGAATGGCTTACGAACTGATTTGGGCTCCTTCTGCTCGTCTTGACCTTAAAGAACTCGCCTCGTATATTGCTGAATCCCGTCCCGAAGCTTCCACCCGCTTCGTCGAGGGTATATTTCACATGATTGAACACCTTCCGGCTTTTCCTCAATCCGGCCGCATTGTACCAGAGTTTAACGATCCGAGTATTAGAGAAGTTATTCGCAGACCGTGCAGGATTGTCTACCGGATCGAAGCGAATAGGCAGACTATAGAGATCGTTCGAATCTGGCATGCTGCAAGAGGTGTCCCTGAGCTTTGAGGCGCGGACCTGATTGTTCATTCAGGTAAGCAAAGGAAAGAGGAGCCAGTGTGAATTGGCGAAAGAGCACATATCTGTTGTTGACAGCCGCACTGGGGATAGTCTTTGTCGTTGGCTCCTGCGACCGGAAGCCTGAAACGGATACCCGCAAGGTGGTCATTCTCGCCGGAAAGCCGAGTCACGGCGAGGGCAATCATGGGTGGGACAAGGACGCTCAGCTTCTCAAGCAGTGCCTGGAAGGCGACGCGAATGTCGGGCGGCTGGATATTGACGTTCAATACAACGGCTGGCCGGAGAACCCCGCCGACCTGGACGACGCCGACGCCATCGTGTTTCTCACGGACGGCCATAAGATGCACCCGCTCAATGAGCCGGGCCGGATGGCGAAGATTGGCGAGTTGGCCGGACGCGGTGTGGGGCTGGCGTTTCTTCACTACGCCGTCGAGCCTCCCGAGGGAGCGGAAGCGGACTTCATCGAATGGATGGGAGGCTGTTATGAGCGAGGCACCTCGCAAAACCCGATCAACACGGTGGCCGTGACGCCCGTGAAGAACGGCCATCCGATCACTCGGGGTTGCGGGGGCTACGTCGCAGAGGACGAATGGTATTTCGATATTCGGTTTCGTTCGGGCGATCCACCCGTCGTGCCCCTCTTGACCGGCAAGCTGCCTCCCTGGGACCCGAAGGAGAAGGTCCTGGCCTGGGCGACGACGCGCGACGACGGCGGTCGCGGCTTCGGCTTCTCAGGCGGCCACTTCAATAAGAATTGGCAGATGGAGCCTTTTCGCAAGCTGGTTTTGAACGCGATTCTGTGGGTGGCCAAGGCGGACGTGCCGAAAAATGGCGTCTCGTTCGTGAAGCCCTGGCGATTCGTGAGCATTCCCGACTTTGTGAACGTGGACCTGACCTATCCGCAGCCGGGCTGGGAAGA
>JARRQQ010000148.1:0-10821 GCA_037381725.1 Sedimentisphaerales bacterium | reverse complement strand
CTATGCCTGGAAGACGGACTTGCTTGAACGGGCCTTGTCGGAAGTCAGGGAAAACTATACCCGGCAAGGAATGGAGACTCATTGGTATGTCTTTCGAGACCGCCTCGTACAGCCGCTCTTGAGGGACAAACCGTCCCTTCCACTCAAGGAACTATGCCAACAGTACGGCATAGATAATGAAGCGACAGCCTCTCATATGATCGAGACCGTCAAGAGGCGTTTTCAAAACATATTGAGGAAACAGGTGCGTCAAACGGTTCTGTCCGGCCAGGTCGTCGAAGAAGAATTGAGGGAAATTCTCAAGTTTTTCAAAAAATAAGGCGGGAATTAACTTCTTCTTACGGAAATAATAATACAGGGTGCTTTGCCTTTAATGTCGACCTCGTGAAAGATCGATCTCGGAGGCGCTATGGATGACGAGAAATCAGTGTTTGGTGTGAAACCTGATAATCTGGATCGATTGCTGCAATTCGGCCTGGAACTGCCGGAAGCGGAGGAAGATGAGCTGGCATCAACGGCACACCAGGATACCCTCACAGAGAAACCCGGCAGTCGAATCGGTAACTACAAGCTGTTAAAGATTTTGGGTGAAGGTGGGATGGGCATCATTTATTTAGCCCGGCAGGAAGAACCCGTCCGGCGGCGGGTAGCCCTGAAGATCATCAAGCCCGGCATGGATACCAAGCGGGTCCTGGCGCGCTTCGAGGCCGAGCGCCAGGCGCTGGCCTTGCTGGATCATCCGAACATCGCCCAGGTTTACGACGCCGGCACGGCCGATAGCGGCCGGCCCTATTTTGTCATGGAATATGTTAAGGGTACGTCCATCACGGAATTTTGCGACCGTCATATGTTGAGTATCGAGGAGCGGTTGCGCCTGTTCCAGCAAGTCTGTCAGGCCGTCCAGCACGCCCACCAAAAAGGGATCATCCACCGGGATATCAAGCCGTCGAATATTCTCGTTACCAGTGAGAACGATCATGTTGTACCGAAGATTATCGATTTTGGCGTCGCTAAGGCGTTAATCCAGCCCTTGACTGAGCGAACCCTTGTGACCGAACAAGGTCAGTTGTTCGGTACGCCGGAGTACATGAGTCCCGAGCAGGCGGATATGGTGAATGAGGACATTGACACGCGCAGCGATGTCTATTCGTTGGGTGTGCTGCTGTATGGGCTTTTGACGGGGGTGTTACCGTTCGACCCGCAGACGCTGCGCGACGGCGGAATTGATAATATCCGAAAGACGATTCGTGATACCGATCCCAAGACACCGAGTACCCGTCTGACGGATCTGGGCGAGGAGGCGGCGAAGATCGCCGAGATGCGCCGCACGCAAATCAGCACGTTAGCCAGGCATTTAAGGAAGGAGCTCGAATGGATTCCCCTCAAGGCGATGCGAAAAGAGCGGTCGGAACGCTATCGTACTGCTTCCGAGCTTGCCGACGACATCGAGAATTACTTGAAGGGCGCTCCACTGATAGCCGGACCACCAAGCGTGGGCTACAAAGTAAAGAAGTTTGTGCGACGAAACCGCATACTGGTGGGTGGTATTGCAACAGTGCTGGCTGTGCTTATCGCCGGCATTGTGACGTCGACCCTCTTTGCACTCAGGGCCGAGCGGGCCAGGTCTCAAGCACAGGACGTGTCGGACTATCTCTTGACGAGTGTCATGGACACCGGGCGTGATGGTGCGCTATTGGAACGGACTTGGGAGGATTTCCTTGATAACGCCGTAAAGGGACTCGAGGGCAGGTTCGAGGATCAGCCCCTGGTTGAAGCGGAACTCCGTTATTCGCTGGGTCATAAGCACACGGACGCACGCAAGCCAGAGACTGCCATTGAACTTCTGGAGAGAGCCTATCAAATCCGTCGGCAACACCTCGGTCCTACACATGATCTCACGCTCCACACGGCCATGATGCTGGGCTGGGCCCAGAGTTTTGCGGGTCGACATGACGTTGCTATAGGGATGTGGACCGACCAGATCGAGTTAATGCAAAAGGCCCGCGGCGATGGGTATTGGCGGATCATGCTTTTAAAGACAGTCCTTGGCGATATGTACCATACGCTGGGCAACTACAAAGAGGCGGAGGCTTGTTTGGATGAGGCCCTGGAGCGTTGGAGGCAATTGCGTGATCCGTATACCTTTCGCTTTCGGCTGTTCGCTATCCAAAAGCGAAGGGGTATAAATTACCTTACCCAGGGACGCTATACCGAGGCAGAGCAGGTCTTGCGTCAGGCTTTGGAAATGAACTTCCCACTCAACGTGAGAACATTGACATGTCGGAAGATTTTGTCGTCCGTCTATCGGGCACAGGGACGCTACGCCGAGGCGGAACAGTTATGCAAATGGGCGCTGGACCTGATGCGTGAGGATCTGGGCGAAGACCACTGGGCAACGTTAGGCGCTCAATGCGAGCTGGGACGTATCCTTATGGAACAGGGCCGCTTGTCTGAGGCGGAGAAGTTGATCTCAGGGGCGTTGCGGAGTGGACGCCTCAAATATGGTGATGCGGATGGGAACACTCGCTTATTCATAAAAACCCTTGCTCTGGTACGCACTAGGCAGGGTGAATATACCGATGCCAACGACTTGTTCACAGAGGCCATGAAAGACAGAAAACACCGTCCGACGAAAGTCACCCGGATGCGCTGGAAACCATGAACGATTTGGGTATCCTCCGTCGGGAGCAGGGCCAATACGATGAGGCCGCCAGGCTCCTCAATGAAGCTTTGGAAGGAAGAAAGAAAAGACTCGGCCCGGACCATCCATATACACTGGGAACGATGGATGAATTAGCCGTGCTCTACAAAAAACAAGCTCAATACGAAAAAGCAGAGCCGTTACTTCTCGAAGTCATCGAAGGCCGCCGCCTCAAACTCGGTGACAATCACCCACACACATTAGAGTCATGGAAGAACTTGATTGATCTCTACGAAGCCTGGCCTAAGCCGGACCAAGCCGCCAAGTGGCGCGCTGAGCTGCCTTAAACACGCCGCGGTCATGAGGGGAGACGGAGGGGGTGGAATATTTTCCTTATACCAAAATCATCCTACGAAACGTCTCAATAGACGGAGGATAGGTAGCAGCCGCGGCATTCGGCTGAAGTAAGGAGTTCATTCATGTTGAGTTGTGCGCGAGGCGTCTGCGCCGGCCGGATCGAAAGGGGCGACAAATGGATAATCAAAGCACAAGAAAAGGAATGAATCGACGTATATTTTTACGTTCAGCCGCAGTAGCGGGAGCGGGATTGGCGCTCTCACGGGGCGGGCCAGTGCGCTCACAGAGCGGCACAGAACCGGACGACATAAACGTTGCTCTGCTCGGTGCCGGTCATGAGGGGCAAATTCTGATGAATTCTTGTCGGAGGATTCCCGGGATTCGTTTCAAGGCGCTGTGCGACATCTGGACGAAGTACAATCTAAGAAGGATCTCCTTTGACCTGCAAAAATACAACCAGACGCACAATGCGTACGAAGACTACCGTGAGATGCTTGATAAGGAAAAAGGCAAGCTCGACGCGGTAATCGTTGCGACACCTGATTTCTGGCACTCGCGACAGGTCATAGACTGCCTTGAGGCAGGACTGCACGTCTATTGCGAGACGCCGATGTCTAACACGGTCCAAGGCGCCGGCAATATGGTCCAGGCTTCCCGGAGGACGGGCAAGTTACTTCAGATAGGCTGTCAGCGACGCAGCGACCCTCCATACCTTCACTGCTACGAGAAACTCCTCCACGGATACGAAATCTTCGGACGTATCGTCGCCGCATCCGCGCAATGGAATCGCGTGGAAACGGTGCCTTTGGGCTGGCCCCGAAGAGCCGGCCTCGATCAGGCCACCCTCGAAAGGTACGGCTACGACTCGATGGCCAGTTCCGCAATTGGCGATGGTACCGTGGGCTGGGAGGCGGACCGGTTGTTGATCACGGGTCGCATCAGATAGACGTTTTCAATTGGTTCCTCGGCACCGGTCCCAGGGCGGTCATAGCCAGCGGCCACGTCGCCTATCCCGACAAGAAGGTCCGCCAATGGTGCGACACCGTTATGGCTATCTACGAATACGAAACCGACCAGGGACCGGTGAGCACTTACTACCAAATATTGACCAGCAACAGGCACAACGGTTACTTCGAAAGATTCATGGGTGACCGAGGGACACTGGAAATGTCGGAGGATACCTATCGAGCAATAGCCTTCCCGCAGATCATGTCTCTGAGTAATAAGGGCTGGGCCACGTGTGTCAAAGAAGGGTACTTGGTTGGTTCCGACGAGCTAATGGAGGAAATAGCCAGTCGCACGGTCGAGCAGATCACAGAGCTTTTGGCTGCCGGAGAATCTCTTCCCCTGCCTCTGAACCCCAAAGTCCGGAATTCGATGCAAGGCGTGACCTGGTCTGCGAGTCGTCGAGTTCTTGCTGTACCGGTGGAGATGAAGATGACTCCACGTCACCTACATCTGAAGAATTTCTTCGACGCGATACGCGGCGAGGCTGCACTCAATTGCCCGGCTGAGATTACGTATAAGACGACCGTCGCCGTGCTGAAGGTAGACGAGGCCATCGAGGCCGGCCGGAAATTGAACCTCGATCCCGACGATTTCAAAGCCTAACACGACTGCACGAAAAGCCGGCGCTCGCGAGATTGAAAGGGACGATAAATGAACGGGCAATGTTCGGAGAATGGAATGGACAGACGCGGTTTTTTGCGTTTGGCTGCGTCAGCCGGGGTGGGATTGGCGCTCTCGCCGAGGGTTTTCGGTGGGACTACCGGCGGCACGAAGCCGGACGACATTAACGTGGCCTTGCTCGGCGCGGGCGCACAGGGGTACAGGCTGATGGAGCTCATCTGCCTTCGCCAGATACCCGGCATTCGCATCAAAGCTGTTTGCGATATCTGGACGGAATAAAATCAAAGAAAGACGTCCCGTCTCCTGCAAAAGCATAAGCACGCGCACAACGTATACGAAGACTACCGCGAGATGCTCGACAAAGAGAAAGACCATCTCGATGCGGTCATCATCGCCACACCTGATTCTTGGCACTCGCGACACACCGTGGCGTGCCTTGAGGCCGGGCTGCACGTTTATTGCGAAGCGGAAATGTCCAATACCGTCGAAGGCGCGAAGGCAATGGTCGACGCAGCCCGAAGAACCGGTAAACTGCTTCAGATAGGCCGTCAACGACGGAGCAATCCAATGTATATTCATTGTTACGAAAGACTCATAAAGGAGGCGAAATTATTAGGACGAATCACAACGGTGAACGGCCAATGGAACCGAAGCAGAAGGTCCTGCGAGGATCGAGGCTGGCCCAGCCGTTACACAATCGACGAGCCCACATTGAACAAATATGAATTCGAGTCGATGCATCAGTTCAGGAACTGGCAGTGGTACAGGGGCAAGGGCGGCGGTCAGATCGTTACATGCGGCTCGCATCAAATCGATATTTTTAGTTGGCTCCTTGAGGCTGATCCGACAACCGTCATTGCCGACGGCGGGACCGACTACTGGAAGGGACGCGAGTGGTACGACAACGTCGTCACCTCCTTTGAATATCAGACCAAAGAAGGCGCGGTGAGAGCGATCTATCAGACCATAACAACGAACAATAGCGGAGGCTTTTACGAGAAGTTCATGGGCGACCAAGGGACATTGGTGATTTCAGAACATACCTGGGGTAATAGGGCAGAGCGCCAGGTGGAAGCCGGGAAATGGGAACCGTGGGTCAAAAAAGGATATCTGAAATCCAACATCCCTCCAAAAAAGTTCAGCAAAAGTGGTATTGAGATCATCCCCGATCCATCTTTGCCCTCGCTCCCGCCGAGTTACGATATTCCCGTCCCATCGGAATACAAACCATACCATCTCTTGCACCTGGAGAATTTCTTCGATGCGATTCGCGGCAAGGCTGCGCTCAATTGCCCGGCTGAAGTAGGCTATAAGACGACCGTCGCTGTGTTGAAGATCAATGAAGCGATAGAAGCCGGCCAAAAGCTGAAGTTTGAGCCGGACGAGTTTGCGGCTTAATCAAGCTTTTCTGTTGAGTCGGGTAGGGCAGGGCTTGCCCCACCTTGGACAAAGACATGAAGAGGTCCTTGAAAATACCTGTAATTGGGATATCCCTGGCGATCCTCGTTGTTGGGCTCGCCCTGTTTGGGCTGTGGATTTCGTCGCTGAGACCGCTGTCGTGGATGTCGTTCGATTTTCTGAAAGGCCGAGCCATGATGGCCCGCGTCGAGTCTGACCCTCGCGAGTCACCGTTCGCGTCAATACATGATTACCATTCGTGGATTCAGTACTATTCGTTCGAAGCGGATTTCAGCGACGTTTGCAAAGCTGCCGACGCCGAGCTTTTGCCTCTTGGCTTTTATGCCCGTACCCACTCAATAGAAGGCAACAAATACCGAATGTATATGCTCAACGAGGTTAATTCGGGCAAGTCAGTTATGATTTTTGAAAGGGAGAAATTTGTTGGATCTACGAGCGCGCAATTGCCGGAATCCTCGACTGCCGAGGCTTTTAGACGCGAGCGAAGAGACGGATGGGTCACCGTCAAAATTGAACGCGGGCGGATTCCTTTGTGGCCCCCACGGTACTTACTCTATCGATTGAAATGGCGCTTACAGGCCGCCGGTCGGCAGAAAGCCACGAAAAATGCTCCGAGCAAATCACCGGTCAAGATACTTCCAGAGCCTTGAGATGAGAATTTGCGTCGGCGAGACACGAGAGGATCGGATGGACGTTTACTTGGTCTACCACTGAGGTCGAAAATACAGCACGCAGGGTGGGCCTCGACTCACCGATCAATAGCGGTGGGGCGAGTTACATCCTACGTGATCACTGGACCCCAGGCAACGCGCCGAATTGGAGGACTTCGTTAGCCGAAGTTGTAGTATTTGGTGACGGCCTCGTGGACGTTCCAGGTACATTCGAGGTCCACGGGAAAGACCACGAGGTCGCCGGGGCCGAACGACACGGAGTCTTTTCCGTCCGTGACCGTGACCTTGCCTTCGATCAGCAGGCATGTCTCTTTTTCCGTATAGGCCCAGTCGAAGGTCTTGGGCTCGCACTTCCAAGTGGGCCAGGCTTTGCACGTGGCCGCCTCCTGATCGGACGGCTTCTTGACAATTATATCCTTTACCGTTGCCATAGCTGTGTAACTCCTATATAGTTGTCTGGCTATAAGTGAATCATAACTCATGAATCGCAAATCGTAAATAGTAAATGTTGGCCAGACTACACAGCGTCACACTCGAGGGGATCGAGGGGATTGTCTGCGAGGTGGAGGTGGACGTCGCACGGGGCGGGCTTGAGAAGTCCATCATCGTGGGCCTGCCTGACGCCGCGGTCAAGGAGAGCATCGAGCGCGTCCGAAGCGCGATCGTCAATAGCGGCTACAGGCACCCGAAAACCCAATCATTGATCAATTTGGCACCGGCGGACGTGAAAAAAGCCGGGCCGGCCTTCGATTTGCCCATCGCGCTCGGGATGCTCATCGCCCAGGGAGTTTTGGCCAGCTCGATTCTCCACGACACGATCATCGTCGGCGAATTGGCTCTGGACGGCAGGGTCAGGCCCGTCAACGGCGTTCTGAGCATGGCGATGAGCGCCGCGGCCGAGGGCTTTGGCCGAATGATCGTGCCCTTAGACAACGCTGAAGAGGCCTCGGTCGTCCAGGATATCGAGGTCTTCGGCGTCGGCTCGCTCGCCCAAGCAGTCGGCTTCCTCTCGGGCCAGCTACCGCTGGAAACGACCACTATTAATATTGATGAGCTTTTCAACGTGGCCGCGAATTACAGCGTCGATTTCGCGGACGTCAAAGGTCAGGAAAGCGTCAAACGGGCGTTGACCATCGCGGCTGCCGGCGGCCATAACATCATGATGATCGGCCCGCCCGGCGCGGGAAAGACCATGCTGGCCCAGCGCTTAGCGACGATTCTGCCGCCCCTGAGTCTGGAACAATCGCTCGAAACCACGCGGGTCTATTCCTCGGTGGGGCTGTTAGGCAAAAACAAGGCCTTATTGGCAACGCGCCCCGTCCGCATGCCTCACCACTCGGCGAGCGGCCCGGCCCTGGTCGGAGGCGGACCCATGCCCCGGCCCGGCGAACTGTCGATGGCCCATTTCGGAATCTTGTTTCTCGACGAGTTTGTCGAGTTCCCCAGGCACGTTCTTGAGATGATCCGCCAGCCGCTCGAAGACGGCTTCGTCATTGTCTCGCGAGCGAAAAAGACGGTCCGTTTCCCCGCCCAGTTCATGCTCGTCGCGGCCATGAATCCGTGCCCATGCGGGTACTTCGGCAGCGACGCCCGGCGATGCAAATGCACGCCGGGCCAGATCAGGCGATACCTCTCGAAAGTGTCGGGGCCTCTTGTGGATAGAATCGACATTCACATCGACGTGCCCACGATCGGCTTTCGCAAGCTCCGCTCGACGTCGGGTCAGCTCGACTCGGTGACGATGAGGTCCGACGTCGTCAGGGCCACACAAATCCAGACCGAGCGCTTCGGTGACGCACAAAACCACACCAACGCCAGAATGAGCCACAAGCAGGTGGAAAGATTCTGCAAGCTCGATTCAGCCAGCGAGCTAATCCTCAAACATGCCATGCAGGAATTCGGCCTCAGCGCCCGCGCTCACGACAAGATCTGCAAGCTGGCCCGCACCATCGCCGACCTGGCTGGCACTCAAGACATCGCCTCTGAGCACGTTGCTGAAGCTATCAGCTACCGCAAGTTGGACCGCAAGCTGTAGACGCCAAGTCCGGCCGATCTGCGGAGGTGGCAAATTTTTCTGTAACCTCCCGGTGCATTTCTTTCAGGAAGAAGTAAATGAAACCAATTTGGAGACCGATTCATGAACTCTTCCGAAGAAGAACGAGACGCTGCTAAAGGAAACAGGATTTACTTTTTAGACAATTTAAGAACGTTCATGATCTTTTTAGTGGTTCTGTGCCACGCGGGGTGGGTTTACGAAAGTAGTGGAATCGGAGCCTACTTTTGGATTGTGGACGATCCTTCAACCAACGATCTATCCGGCCTTTTGAACATCATTCTGGACATCTTTATGATGCCTACCCTGTTTTTTATTTCAGGATATTTTGCGCCTTCATCCATGAGCAACAAGAACAGCTGGGCATTTCTAAAGTCAAAATTCAAAAGACTGATTATTCCCTGGACTGTGGCTGTGCTAACGCTCATCCCGCTTTACAAAGTCATATTCTTATCCTCCCGTAATCTACCTCAAGAAAGCTGGACGTCCTACTTCCACTGGAGCAACGGGATTATCAGCCAAAGCTGGCTATGGTTTCTGCCCGTCCTGTTCGGGTTCAACATTCTCTATCTGCTTCTTTTGAAAGGCAGGATCAGAATCCCGGCCATGTCGCTCAAAGGTGCTATTCTTGGGACCTTTCTCATTGGATTTGCCTATTCCGTCAGTATGGACATTTTCGGCCTTCGAGGTTGGACAAAAATCAGCCTGCTGGATTTTCAAAACGAAAGGTTGTTGATCTACTTCATGGTTTTCCTGATGGGGGCTCACTGTTTCAGGCTGAAGGTCTTCGACGCCGGGCACAAAAGCAAGTTGCTTTACATCACCGCGAACTCGACGGCCTGGATTCCAGTCACGGTTTACATCATTTTCCTGCTCTATCCCTGGCTCAAGCCGGGTCATCATATCGTTTCGGAGATCATCGACCGCCTGATCCTGTGGTCCAGCTATCTGCTTTCACTGCTCTGCCTTATGTACGTGATGCTTGAAACGTCCAGGCGCTATTTCGATAAGCCTCGAAGAATGTGGAGTGGGCTGAGCCGGAATTCGTACGGTGTTTACATCATTCATGTCATCGTCATGGGAGGATTCGCATTGCTCCTGCTCGACTCAGCCGTGCCCTCGTTGTTAAAGCATCTCATTCTCGTAGCATCAACGTTTGGTGCAAGCAATCTACTCATCTATTCTGGGAGAAGACTTATGACGTCCAGTATCTTGAATAGCCGAATAGAGCGATCAACAATGAAGACTGTGACAACAGCAATACTTCTAACCATGTTCCTTACTGGGATCGGCTGATGCTAAAGTAGACATAAATTCACAATGTGGTACGATAATCAAGTGTTCAAGGAAACAGAATTGCTTAACTTCCACTATCAAAGCAACCTTGAAGGAACACTAGTGAAGGCGATTTTACACACAAGATTCGGACCGCCGGATGAGCTTCAGCTCGGAGAGGTGGAAAAGCCCGTTCCCAAGGACAACGAGGTGTTGATAAGAATACATGCAACCACAGTAACAACTTCGGATTGTAACGCTCGTAATTTCACATTCGTCACGAGAGTGTTTTATCTCCCGGCACGGTTGTTCTTCGGCGTCTTCAGACCAAGAGTGAAAATACTGGGAATTGATCTGGCCGGAGAAATCGAGGCGGTCGGCAAAGATGTCAAACGATTCAAAGTAGGCGATCAGGTTTTCGGATCACCCGGCATGGCTTTCGGTGCCCATGCTGAGTATACATGCGTGCCCGAAGACGGGGTACTGGCGATCAAGCCGGCCAACATAACCTGGGAGGAAGCCGCCTGCGTTTTTTTGGGGGGCATACGGCGTTGTTTTTCTTAAAGGACATGGGGCGCATCCAGGCCGGACAGAAAATCCTTATCAACGGGGCTTCCGGAGGTGTCGGAACTTTCGCAGTGCAGCTTGCCAAGTCCTTTGGGGCGGAAGTGACCGGGGTGTGTAGTACGACGAATCTTGAAATGGTCAAATCCCTGGGTGCCAATAAGGTCATCGATTACACGAAAGAGGATTTTACTCAAAGCGGCCAAACCTAC
>JARRQQ010000147.1:0-17579 GCA_037381725.1 Sedimentisphaerales bacterium | reverse complement strand
GATCGCCATCAACGCGGCGAACGTGATGTTCAAGCGGAGCGGCGAGGAGACCATGCAGGGCGAGGCGATTGCGAAGATGTTCGGCAGCAGTGGGCTGGAATACCGATGGGCCTTTCTGGACGACTATTGCGTCTATACGGTCGGCGGTGAGCCGGACAAGTTAATTCGCGAGCTGATCGACGAGGTCCGGGCCGGCGGCCCCAAAGAGGTCGCCCCGGGGATCAAGGCAGCGCTGGATTCGATCGAGGGCAGCCGCGAAGCGGATGCCTTCGGTACGTTCAGCTACGCCCGCATGCTCCGCATGGGGTTGGAGCTCATGCTGCCTGCCGGCGAAGCAGAAGCGGCGAAGACTGAGATGCCGGCTAAGAGTGAGATCGCGTTCGCCGGGCGTACGGTCGATGACGATGGGGTGGTCCAGGTCGTCGTGCCGAAGGCTCAGTTGCTGGAAGTCAAGGCGGCGTTCAAAACGCTCATCCCTCGGATTAAGAAACAACAAGAGCTTCAGAAGCAAAAAGCAGAAAAGTAGGGGCAACCCCGCGTGGTTGCCCTGGGCAGGCAAGTAGGATGGGCAGGTCCCTGTCCATGCGGGCTCGTGCAGCATGGGCAACAAGTTGCCCATCCTACTCACTTACAGCTTTAGGCACTCTCGGGTCACTGTGGCCGTGCGGCGCGCCAGCCTTGCTTGAGCATTCGGGCCAGGCGGCGCACGTCCTGTTCGTACCGCGGTTCGGTGACGGCGTTGACGTTCTCTTCCGGGTCAATCTCGTGATCGTACAATTCGCGGGCGAGACAAATGCCCGTCTTTCTATTTTGCCACTCGGTGTAGCGGAAGCGCTTGGTGCGCATGGTATAACCCATCACGCGGCCTCGCGGGTACTGGCTGAACGCCGCCGTCTTCCACGGACGGTCGGGATCATCGACCAGAGGCATCATGCTGATCCCCTCCAAATGCCCCGGCAACGAGAGGCCGCACGCCTCGCTGAGCGTGGGATAAATATCGACGTATTCGGTAAAGGCCCACGTGCGCTGGCCGGCGGTCTTCATGCCCGGGACGCTTAGAATCATCGGCACGTGCGTATCCAGCTCGAAGTTGGTGTGCTTGCACCAACCCGCGTGCTCACCCAGCTTCCACCCATGATCGCCCCAAAGGATAATCACGGTATTGTCCGTGAGCTTGAGGCGGTCGAGCTCATCGAGCAAGCGGCCGATCATGGCATCAGTATACGAAACGCAGGCATAGTAGCCGTGGATGAGTTGATGGGCCAATTCATCCGAGCAAGGGCCTTTCTTCGGGATTCCGACGTAGTTGCGCAGCTCACCCCAATTTGTCGTGGCATAGCTCGGAGCGTTCTTCGGGACGAAGGGATTGTCGGCCAGCTTGATGTCCTGGGGTTTATACATGTCCCAAAACCGCTTCGGCGCATTGAACGGCAAATGAGGTTTATAGAAACCCATCGCAAGGAAGAAAGGTTTGTCCTTGAGCCGGTTGAGCTCCTTGATCGCGTGATCGGTGTTACTACCGTCCGGGTAAGCGTTGTCGGGCACGTCCGCCGCCTCGAAGGCCGGCCCTCGGCCGCTCGCACCCGGGTTGGCCTTGCTGTATTGCTCCATCTGCGCGATGGCTTCGTCCGTCAGATACCCTCGACCCTTCCAGGCACCTCGCGGGAACGTGCCAGCGCGGTACGGCTCGGTACTCCATCCCCGGAGATCGTCCTTGGGATGATGGTAGATCTTGCCGATCGAGACGGTTTCATAACCGTTGTCCTTGAAATGCTGCGGGAGCGTAATGACGTCGGGCATGGCTTTGCGGACGGGCGTCTTGAGGTCGTAGATTTTCGTCGTGTCGGGCCTGGTGCCGGTCAGGAGGCTGGCGCGTGAGGGTGCGCAGACCGCCTGCTGGCAATAGGTCCGCTCGAACAGAAGGCCTCGTCGGGCTAAGCGGTCAATGTTCGGAGAGATGATTTGCTTTTGGCCATAGCAGGCCAGTTGCGGGCGAAGATCGTCCACGGCGATAAAGAGAACGTTCATTTTCCGGCGACCTTCGCGGGTTTGGCTGAACGCCATCGCCGGACCCAAGACGGACGCTGCCGCTCCGCGAGCCATCATGCCGAGCAAATCCCGGCGGTTTATAGGATTATCCATAAAGGTCTCCTGTGTCTATTGTCGAACCGGCCCATGGCAAACCATTCATTGTAGCATAGTCTACTCCCATTGTGTACCGTCGGCAAGGGTACGAGACATGGCCAAGGCAAGATTCTTCCATTGACACAGAAGTAACCCCGCCGTTGTTCCGATATATCATTCGCCAGCCGGATCGTACGTGCTCCGGGCCGACGGCACTCGGGAAGAGCAATAACACGCGGTTCACAGGCTTGTTTTGCAAATTCGTCAAGAAAAGTGACAACATCCGGGGCACTTTGTCGTATCATAGCGATAAGACTTGAAATACGAGCCTATTGAGGGGTCACGAAACCAACTAACTCTGGAGGTAAGATGCAAAACAAAATGCACGCCTGGATCGTCGTGGGAATAGCGGTTTGCGCATTAGTGGCAACGGCTGTCTTTGGGCCACGCGCCGGCAATCATGAACCGAGTCCAAAGCCTGCCGTCACCGAGGGCGTGGCCTGCGGATCGGTTGTGGTGCCGGAGGGCATCAGCCAACTCGCCGCCGAAGGCCCGGACGGGTCGGTCGCGGTTGAGTTCGATCAGGGACTAGGCCGGCTGCCGGTGGGCAAATATCGCATCGTATCCTGGAAGGCGGAGCGACAAGACGAGCAGGGCGCCGTTTGGACGCTGTCGGGACGTCCTTTCGGCCCCGCCGGCCGCTTCGAGATCACGGACGGCGCCCGGACTAGTCTGGACGTGGGTGAGCCGATTGTCGCCACGGTCCATGCCACCAAAGTCGGCCCGACACAATATTCCTTCACTCAATCCCTTCGAGGTCGGCTTGAAGAGCAGGTCGCGGTCATCCGCGGCGGCGCCAGACCCGGAGCTCCAAAATTGCGCATTCGGAACAAGGACGGAACATACGACCGGATTTTCGCTTTCCAATATGGGTGAGGTGGCACGTGTTCGCTCTCGTGGCGAGAGCCTGACGATGTAACTGGACCGTTCACGGCGACTCTTGTCGTCCCCGGCCCATTCAAGATCGAGGATAAGCCTTATACGACCGGCCTGTGAGCCTGCGAAAAAGGTCGGCCCCTGCTTGCCGAGGTGAGGGAATACCCGGAAACGACAGGGGCCGAAGAGCTATCCAACGCCTTGCCGACTATTTCTGGATACAATAGTACCAAAAGAAATGGACCTTCCGCTATTGTGGTAACTACGTATTTTTTCCTTGAGATGAAACTACTGGAACTCACAGTGAATTTAGATGATTTGAGCTGGTTTTCTTATCGGCTCAGTAGTCCTTGAAGCCTCTCATCCACTCAGGCCAGTCGCTCGCCTGGACTCCGCCGGCCTTTGTCCACGGGCCGTGAACGGTGAAGTTCTTATGCCAGTTCAGCGTCCATAGCTCCTTGAGGCCGACCTTCCTTGTCGCCCCATCAGTAAGCGGAGGCTGATTCTCCGGGAACGGCCAGACGTCATACCAGAAACAATCAATGAACAGAGGTATCCGGTCCGCGGGTTTGACGTTGACGTGCCGGTAGTAGTTGTCGGCGTTGCTGCCGGTCGTCCGGTTGCACAGCCACTCGTTGAATCCGTAACTCCCGTACGATCCGTCCGCGAAGATGCCCCACGCCGCGAATGGATTCAGGCCACCCTCAGAAAGCGGTTTCGTCGCCATCGGGCACAGACGCATGTCCAGGTCATGGTACTCGGTTCGCATGACGACGGGCCAGCGGCTCTCGCTTGTTTCGCTCTCTCCGCCGAGACCCTGGTGAAAATAGCCGTCCCGGTCCGTGGTGAACATCGACCAGATGAGCGTCCATTGATGCAAGCTCGCCTGGCAACCGATGGAACGAGCTTGCTTCCGGACTTTTTGCAGCGTCGGCATCAATATGGCCAACAGCAGGGCAATTATGGAGATAACCACCAGAAGTTCTATGAGTGTGAACGCCCTTCTTCTGCGCATGATCGTACTCCTTCCCGTTATCTCTGACGAGAATTCATTGTAACATACTCCCGTGGGAAATGCAAGCCCCGAGCCCGCAGGCTTATTTCCTTGCGCTTATTCGCCCGCAACCCTGCCGATCCTCAAGCTGCTCTTGCGAATCTCCCGGCCCAGGTCGTCTTCTCGGGTCAGTTGATAACCTCGGGCGTCCATACAGCCACGGAACAGGTTCTCCCGATGAGTCGATCCCCAGAGCTCCGATTCGGAAAGAGCATCGAGGTCGGGGCCGGGAGAGTGTTCGCTGTGCGTCGACCAAGGTACCGTCTCGCCTCCCGGAGACAGGCTCATGTCGCGGCTTCTGTAATACTGCTCGGCAACGTCTTCGGAGGCCTCTTTCACCGCCCGGGCGTAGCACTCGCGACAGTCCTGCCGGGCCTCGCTCAGCGACTTTCCAGGATTGAACCAGTAGTACTGGGGACCCGCGCATCCGCCGGCCGTAAGTCCGACGAGCACAAGTATTGAAGCAATGGCTCTCATGCTATTTCCCTCCCATAGGCTCGTAGATAATCTCGATGCGATGTTCCGGTCCGGCCACCCCGAAAAGGTTGATCGTTCGGAAGGTGGATCGGTTGCGGGTCCGCCTATCGAGCGAAAGATCGAGCTGCTCGCCACAGTCACGCCACGCGCCGTCGTCACCCTTCTTTTGGAAACTTCGAAAGTTGGGCGTGCACGAGCCGAGGAAGACGTGGGCCTTGTCACCCTGAATGGTCACCTTCGAGGTGATGACGTTGGGCGTCCATTCGATCCAGTCTCGCCGGGGTGTCTTTATGAAGTAGGGCGTGTTGTAGGCCCAGTGGGGCTTGCCGTCGCGATACCACGTATGGTTACGAAAAATCTCATCGTCAAGCACGACGAGCGTGGAGGTGGGTCTGGCTTTGCCGGTTTCCGGGTCCGGCTTCATCGGCTCGCAATCCGGCCCAACGACACGAACCACCGATTTGGCTCCGTCGCGCCACACTTCGTCCCGAATCTCCAAAGCCGACAGCGGCACGCCGTTCTTCTCGAAATGCGCATCGTACTTGGAATCGATCAGCACCCACTTGCTGAACTTGTTGACCCAGACCTCGTTGACGCCGTGGTGGCCGCCGTCGTCCTTCAGGCCCGGCCCGCAACCTAATCGCCGGGTCACGTAGCCGAAGCTGTTGAGCACCGCGTGTTGCACGATGCTAAAATGCGTGCAATGAAATTTACCGCCCTTCAGCGCCGCATCGAGGATGCCGAACGTGTCGCCTCGTGTCTGCGTGGGATTCTCGTTGTCGATGGCAATATGCGACTTAATCCAATGCCTTAGCAGTAGAATTCTTTTCCATTCATCCTTCTGGCCGGCCACAACCGCATCAAGCCCGTACCGCTCCCGCAAATCGCGAATGCGCGGACTGTAATAATTCTCGAATCCCCGGAACAGCTCATTGCCGCAATACCGCGGATTCTCAACGGGCACCACAACAAACCGTCCAACTGCTTTTGCGAATGCCGTCAGACTCAGGACGAACAAAACACTCATCACACCAATCCGGAGCCGAACACTACCAAGACTCATGTTGAGATTCATGACATGTCCTCACAAAAAGACTATCTCAGAACGTGAATGTCATTGCGAGGAGCATAACGACGAAGCCATCTCGGTCCCGGGGGCGGTAGATTGCTTCGCTGCGCTCGCAATGACGAGCCAGAATGCGATTTGGAGATAATTTCTAAGAGAAGCATGGTTTTCTTTCAGAGTTAACTCGCCGCCAAATCCAACATTTGCTTCACAGCCGGATTCGGCGATTCGATCTCCTTCGCGGAGCGGATCGTGACGGTAGGAATCGCTCCGTGTTCCAAGTGCATCTTCATGCGCAGCGCCTGATCCTCATTCCGCCCACTCAGACCGGAATATCCAATCGTTCGGCATAGCCTCCCGAAAAGCACGTCGTTGAGGTTACACCCGCCGGCCCGTTCCAATCCGTCGATGGAGGTTTGCCAGCTTTTGAACAAATGAGCCTGGGCGAAGGACAGACCCTGCATGGTGATTTCGTTGAGTCCCTCACCGCCGACGACCAGCCCGTCTCCCAGGGAGGCGACGTGAGGGATGAGCTTGTTCATGCCCTCCGTCGGCGTGGTCGCCTCGACGAAGCAGTTGTGCAGATTATGCGAGACGAGCGTGACGTCGATAAAAGCCGTTTCGAGACTCAATTCACGAGCGGCATCCAGGATACTCTGGCCCAGGATGGACCGCCACATGCTCAGGCCGGGATGGACTTTGACCATCACCTTCTTGTCACGATTGTGCAGCC
Source organism: Sedimentisphaerales bacterium (assembly GCA_037381725.1). Classification (GTDB taxonomy): domain Bacteria; phylum Planctomycetota; class Phycisphaerae; order Sedimentisphaerales; family Anaerobacaceae; genus JAFGTG01. Next base: position 11,189 of record JARRQQ010000147.1, on the reverse strand, counting down.
TGCTCGCGTTGGACTCAGGCACACCGAGGCCGCGTCCGCGATACCAGCTCCACCCGCGCAAATCCTTGCGCTCGATCCCGCGATATTGAAAGTCTCTCACATAAGCATAGGCGGGATTCGACGGATCCATGTCGATTGAATTGAAGTGCGGCATCATGTGAAAACCCATAGAGTAGCCTTTCGCGATAAAGGCTTTGGCCGCTTCGCTTGGAACGTACGTGGGATAATTCTCATCATAGGGATCGGTGCGCCAGTTCGGGTAGTGAATCAGGCAATGCTCGGGATTGACCTTTTTCGAGATCGCATCCAAAATGCTACCGTCGCCCGGACACCAGCTCACGGCGAATTTGACGTCCTTTGTCCAGGCATGGCGCTTCTGCTCTTCGGCCTGAAGATCATAAGCATCGTTGATACGCCAGATGAGTCCACCGGCACTCAAATTGTCGTCTATCGGGCCAAATGCCTCCGTGTCGAACCCCAGGCGATTCTTCTGCGCCGCCGACCCCACTTTAAGAGCCTTGTACCGATAGCGGCTGTCCTGCGTATGAACCCAGAAGCCCCCCTTACTCGATTGCAGAATCGCCAATCCCGCCTCCCAGTAGAACGGCCAGGGCCAGTGGCTACTGGCAATCAGAGGATCATCCAGCTTGAGCTTGACTCCTTGAAAGAACGGGGCAACGAGTTCCAGATCAGGCCGAATACCGAGCACGTTCCACCGACAAGCCAGCACGCCGGGACGTGAGGAGTAAGCCGATGGTTCGACAAGAATATCACCGCTATCGGGTTCCGCGCGGACAGAAATCACGCCGTCCCCGTCCCAACTGTGAAAAACGATCTCCGCCTGGAGCGGTGAGATTTGACGGGTGACGATTTGACCGAACTTGCTCTCGTCAATGGCAACGGTCTCGTCGCCGCGGTAGAGCAGTTCCAGCGCAGCCGCTTTATCAACAGCCACGTCTTTGATGAATTCTTCCCCCGTCTTCTTATTTGCCAACGAGGTCAGGAGCCCCTTTTCAATAACCGCCGATTGCGTATGCGTGTCCACGATGATCTTATTCTCCTCAACCCGCATCGAGGCCCGCCTGCTCTCGGACACGGCCACGCTCGCCGCAGCCCCCGAACTCGACACTCCCGCGCCCGACACATTCGCCAAAGCAGCCACGCTGCCCGCAACCTTTAGAAAATCTCGTCTATGCATCATTGTTCTCTCTTTCTCTTTTCAGCCAAGTTGACGCCATGCAATTATAGCAGACCATGCGGCAATCGAAACAGCAAAGTTAACGCTGCCGCTGGAGCTTTTCCCCGGTTGATCCAGAAAAAATGTCGAAAAAATCACGGAAATGTAACAAAATGGTAACATGGAAAGGGTAGACTGTGTCCCCGTGAAAAGCAGATGGCCTTACGTTTTGGCTCCGAAAGGAGCCCGTTTGGGAAAACCTGTTTTCAAGGAGACTTAAATGAAAGCGAGAAAGAGCCTATACCTGATTTGTTGCGTTATCTCGTTATTCTGTCTGCCCAAGAGCACCGTCTGGGCCGGAGAGCGGAAGCCCAAGATCACGGCTCCCGAAGGATGGCCGGAACAGATCGGGACCAGAAAGTTGTTTCCTTCGGACTGTGGATTCATCTACGCCAGCAGCAAGTCTTCCATGGCAAAAGTGGGCAAGATCGTCCGAAAGGTCATTAATGATCTGGATGAACAGAGCGCAAAGACCGCAGCGAAAGGACTCGTCCTCGTGATAGACAGAAAAGAGACGCTGCCTTTCCAAGCCGAGAACCTGCTGACTATGCTCGCCCGGAGACAGAGTGAGAAGGAAGGTCAGGACTCCAAGAAAGCCCTGGAGGCACTCCAGGACGGCAAGAAGGAGATGGAAGAGCTGGGGCTGGAGATGAACCTGCTGCTATCCGTCGCACCCATGCCGATTGAACCGAATTTGTTGCCTGAGGTTATGAAGGAATTTCCGAAAGGCGTAAGCCAACAAATCGATTGGTGCATAACGATGCCGACGGACAGCAACATCAAATATGGCATGAAGAAGATGTTCGCCGCGGGCTTGAAGAAGGAGGGAGTGGGTATCGCGAAACGGGTGGCGCTGTTTCCGGTTTTGGCTTACGCGGAGAACAAAGCCATCGGCGAGCTGAAAAAAGCCCGCCAGCTCGCGCTCTTTCAATTCATCATCGAACAACAAGATCACCTCACCGACAAGCAAAAGCAGGACAAAGTCAGGGCCTACGAAGAACGGCTGTGAGGTAGCCCGGCAAAACAAAGCCAATTTCAGAAGGTCTCTTGCCGGAGGGGGAGAAACCGCGCGCGGTATTCTGATAGCCGTCATTTCCGCTTGCTTACGCACCTTTTCTTCTGTATTGTTGCTCCTGTCTCGCGTTTCGGCTGTCGTGCGCCGGATCGCGCGCGAAGAATGAACGAAATGGAGTCGGGCCCGGCCTCGCGTGTGCCGGGCCTGGTTTTTCAGGATGAAAAAGGGGAAGTATGGCATCATCAGGTGGATTCATCAATCGTGCGCAGTGCCGGAAATTCGCTCTGCGCTGGGCGAAGGAGAACCGGCGAGGGTGGGACCCCAACCGAGTGAGCAAGCAATTCCTGGACGATTTGGACACGAAGGTTCGTTTGACAATTCAAGCGGCGATAAAACGCCATCGCAGCGTCGGGACGACGATCAAGGATCTGGCTTAGCCGGGCCGATGCCTCAGATCGAATAGACGGCGATCTCAGTCGTCGCGCCTTCGTCGTCGGATGTCGCCGCCACCTCGGGCTGCCAACCATCCGCTTTCGCGCTTTCGATGCTCTGATCGGCGATCTTCGAGATTTGGGGTTTGGCGATATGCATTTGCTTGAGGAACTTCTTTTCTTCTTTCTGGGCCTTGAGCCAGGCAGCCTTGTGCTCGCCGGCAACGTGCTGGACGTACTTGTAATGAGGCGTCATACCGTTGCTCAATGTCTCCATTGCACTTAGCGTGGCCTGGGCCCAAACCGCGTAGGTAAGCGACGTGATATGCCAGGCCCAGTGCAGAAAGAGAGCAGTTTCCGGAACGGGTTCAATTTGTTCCCGGCGACGGACGATCTCCTTGGCAGCCTCGACGAGTCGATGTGCTGCGGTGCGGACCTCGCGGGCAGCCGCGGGGTCTTTCTTCACGACTTTGCCACATCTGGTCAGCACCCCGTTGAACAAGTCTGCTTCCCTTGTCTGGAACGCGGTCACGCCAACTTCCGCCTCATAATAAGCCAGGCATCGTTGTTGTTCCTCGCCTTTGATCGTTGCGCCGCCAAATAAACCCATTGATTTAGACCCGTTTCAGCCGGAAAAAGGCTCATAACCCAGTCGAAAAGCTGGCCTTGTTATCGTCATCCCGGCACGCCAAGTTGAACAAGTATTCGCTCCCGGCGGGGGAAAGGGCCCAAAAAGTGTCCGTCGCGAACGTTCGCCTGCGCGACAGACGTGCGTTGAGAGTCGGCGATTCTGTCGAACCCTTCCGAGAGTAAACCGTATGATTTTTGATGGTCTGACGTACGGCGTGGTCGGAGAGATTCGGGCGAGGGAGCGCCGCAGAAGGCGATTTCGCGTCAGCTAGGATGGCCCTCTTCGCTGTCAGAATGGCAGCATAAGAAAAAGAAAAAAGCGGCTCGGCCATCTAAATACTTTGCACAGTATGATTTACGCAATTCACATCTCACTGGCATCTCGTTTGCATGGTAGATTGTTGAGAACGGATATAGACCAGCTTGCCGCCGGCAGGCGGTCTGAAGGAAACACAAGGTAGAATACAGAAAAGGACCTCCAAAATGTACAAGATATGGAACAATTTCAAGACGGGATTGCTGCTCTCCCTGTTGATGGGATTATGTCTGGCCGTGGGTTATCTGCTTGGCGGCCAAGCCGCGTTGCTCCCGGCGTTGCTGATCGGGGCGGCGCTCAACTTCTTCGCTTTCTTCTTCAGTGACAAGATAGCTCTGGCGACCATGCGGGCCAGGCAGATTTCGCGGGCGGATGACCCTGTGCTGTGCGACACCGTCCAGAACCTCGCCGAGCGTGCCGGCCTACCAATGCCCAAGGTGTACATTTCGCCGGCGCCTGCGCCGAACGCCTTTGCAACCGGCCGCGGGCCGCAACACAGCGCGGTTTGCGTCACCGAGGGCTTGCGACAAATGCTCTCTCGCGAAGAGCTCGAAGGGGTCATCGCCCACGAGCTTTCCCACGTAAAGCACAGGGATATCCTGATCGGCACCATCGCAGCGGTTATTGCCGGGGCGGTTACCTGGGTGACCTATCTGATCTTCTGGGGCGGCGGCAACAGACGAATCCATCCTTTGGTCGCGTTGTTGTTGATGATTTTAGCTCCTTTGGCCGCGGCTTTGATTCAGATGGCCATCAGCCGCTCTCGCGAGTTCGAAGCCGACCGTTTGGGAGCCGAGCTGTCAGGGTCGGGACGAGGATTGGCAAGTGCATTGCAAAAGCTGGAATCAGCCAGCCGGCGCATCCCACTTCGAGTTCCCGATGCGCAAAGCAATATGTTTATCGTTGCACCATTGACTGGAAGCGATATGGCAAAGCTTTTCAGAACGCATCCGCCGACCGAAGAGCGCATTGCGAGGCTAATGAATTATTAAGAATGGACGACATATCGAATCAATCGTCCACAGCTTGTCCGACCAGCAATCGGAACTTCCAACCGGTATCGTCGGATACGGGGCCTCGCGTCTGTTTCATTAACACACCGATGGTTTTTTCTTTGGGATCCGCAAAGTATTCAGTATTGAAGTAGCCGCCCCAATCGAATGTGCCCACGCTCCCCCGGCCTCCGAGCGATTGACCTTTTTGATCGACAACACCAAACGCCAAACCGTAATAACTTCCCGAATCTCCGCCGAATAAGTCGCCCGTCTGATTGCTCATCATGGGTTGTATGGTCGTCCGGCTGAGAATGCGGATGCCGTTTAACTCACCGTCGTTGAGGTACATCTGCAGAAACGTTGCATAATCTTTGGCGGTGCTGCATAAACCTGCGCCGCCGGAAAAAAATCGTTTGGCGCCCGTGATCGGGTAGTTGGGATCATAGAACGTGATCGGATAGCGGATCCACTCGCCTTTGTCCGATTTCTTTTGGATTGAAACCAGACGCTGCGCCTTGTTTTCAGGCAGGTAAAAACCCGTGTCCTTCATCCCGAGAGGCCTAAAGAGCCGCGTTTTCAAAAACTCATCGAAGGATATACCCGATATCACTTCGATAAAATATCCCAGCACGTCGAGTCCTTCGCTATAGGTGAATTTCTCCCCGGGATGATGATGCAAGGGAAGTTTGGCCAGTTTTTTGACGCTCTCCCCAATACTGATATTTTCCGTGGTAAACAGATCGGTTACCCCGGCTTTTTGATAAATCAACCTGAACCGTTCGTCACCATCAATCACGCCGTAGCCGATTCCTGACGTATGGGTAAGAAGATGCCGGATGGTTATCTCCTTGTTGGCGGGGACAGTGGTGTAGCTTGAATCGCTGTATTGAAAAGTCTTCAGAACTTGTGGATTTTTGAATTCAGGAATATACTTCGAAATTGGATCATCCAGCTTGAATTTGCCTTCCTCCCAGAGCATCATAACGGCGGTTGACGTGATGGCTTTGCTTTGCGAGGCAATCCGGAAGATATCGTCTGTTTGTAAGGTTCGATGGCTTTGATTATCCGCCATTCCATAGGCTTTAAAGAAAACGATCTTTCCACGTCGCGCCACCAGAGCGACGATACCGGGGACATCGCCGTTTAGTACCGCTTTCTCACACATGGCATCAATTCTTGCCAGACGTTCCGTGGACATGCCGACACTTTCCGGAGAGCCTTCCGACAACGGAGGTGATTTTTTGATCGATTTTGTCTGGGCGTTTGAGGGCAGGGCGAGAGCGAAAAAGATGATAAAGGAGAAGCTTTTCATTATGATAAAATTCAATCTCTTTCGTTCAATTATTGATAATTTCATTTGTTTCTCCTGATCGATTACTGAGAGCACCATAATAGATATTCATATCTGCGCGCCACACTGTCAATCATACCAAAGTGAGAGCGGCAATTTCAACCGGGATTTCGATGCAGTGATCGTTAAGAATATTCTGAAAAATAAAAGGGGCCCAGACTTCAGATGGTTATGGGCCCCATAAAGTCGATTCTACTTGCTCGTGAGATTGTCGCTTTTATGGTTGTGCTTCCGGCCGATACAATCGGATGTCGTCGAAGTACATCTTACCGGAGCCACCCGGGACTGTCGTGTTTCCTCTGGTGCCCAGGCCAATCGCTATCCGATCCACGTGGGTTAGATCAATCCCCTGATCGGCAAACGTCTGCAATGGGATCACCCATTCTTGCCATGAGTCAGCCTGTGTCGCATTGGGATTGTCATTGTACTGCACGACCACGGTTCCAGACATATCAGTAACTACCACATACAGCGGTTCAGCCGCATTGGTCATATCACCTCTGAACCACAAGGATAGATCTTCGACATTGCTTGCAGTCCAGTCCCGCGGTGCACTCAATGTTAGTTCTGCTTCCGAATAGTATTTGAAGCCTTGCTTGTTGTTGTCATAGAACAGGGGCATCGACTGACTGCCGCCGTGGACGATCCTCTCTTCAGTGAATGAAGAGGTGGTTTCGTCACCGACTGCTGAGCCGGTCCCGTTGCCCGGATAGGCCTGTTCGTCATCATGTGCAACGTAGCCTAACCCATCCTTCCACGCCCACCAAATCTGACTGTTGCGCGCATCGTAACCCTCGAAGTCATCCACAACCAGGAAGTCGCCCGTGGTGAAACTCCAGACGTAACCGACCCATGGACTGCCGGGGTCGAGGTCATTGACCTCATCAACGCGCCAGTAATAGGTCGTATTCCACTCGAGCTCTCCCGGTTCATAGCTTTCCGCACCGAGGTCCCTGTGACCGATATATTCAGGCGAGCTAATATCGGCATTTGCCACGGCTTCTGCATCGGTGCCGAAATAGACCTCATGTCCAGCGGCTTTGTACCCGGGACTCCATGTCAGAATGGCCGTGTGAGTCACATCGATTTGTCCCGTGGCTGGCTTAGGCATGTTCGCTCGCAAGGGCAGTTGAAGATGGCCCGCGGGGATGACGATTCGATCACCAAAAGGATCTATCCATTCGAGTCTGGCCAGCGCGCCGGAATTGTATTTGTTCCATTCCATGACGAGCGAGTAAATTCTCCCTGCATCCAGTTCAATACCTTTGGTGGTGTATTCTGGAATGCCTCCATCGTTTGGCCATCTGTCAATCAACAATCTGTCATCCAGCCACAGTTTCCCACTGTTGTTCACGTTGATGATAAAGCGATACACTCCACTGAAAGCGACGTGAAGTTCCGCGGACCACCGAGCGGAGTATTCGGCTGTTGGGATTCCTGCAGCAGGTGAGTTCTCGCCTTCAACGTCTCCATCCGCCCAGGAGAAGTCGATTTCGGATTCCGTGCGGACCACGGTAGGCGGGTCGCTCAGATCCGGGTTGTTGAAGTATTCAGCCTTGACACCATCATTAGGTCCGCCTGACGTTGTAAAGGTCCAGACGTTGCCCGGATTCAATGCTCCCGTCGTCGTGTGTTCGTCGATACGCCAATAATACGTCTTTTCTTTGTCGAGTGTGCCTGGTGTATGTGTATTCGTCACTGAAGTATCTATAAAGACATCTGATTGGCCCGTCTCAACGGCTGTTTTGTCGGTGCCGAAGTAAATGTCGTGCGTTGCAGCATTGATGCCACTCGCCCAGGAAAGCACCGTACTATTTGGATCCACCCATTTTGCACCGTCGCGCGGTCTGGGGTCATAGGCTTCAAGCATGGCGGCGGTGAAGCTCCACACGCTGCCGACAGTCGTAGTCCCATCGGCCTTTATTTCATCGACTCTCCAGTAGTAGGTTTGGCCGGGGACGATCTCTTCCGTGTGCCAGTAAAACTCACTGTCCGTTTGCACCTGAAAATCGGCCTGAGTCAGATTTGGATCCGTTCCGAGATACACGGCGTGTGAGACGGCATCCTCTCCCGCGGCCCATTTCAACAGAAGAAGAGAAACTCCCTCGGCGCCGTCGTCCGGATCGGGATTCTGTGCCTTAAGAAAGAAGGACGTGTTGCCCATGAACAAATCTTGTACGTGTGATGCAGAAAGATCCCGGGAATAGATCATGACTTCATCGATTCCACCTTTGAAATTCTGATCGTTCTGATTGGGATTTTTCCCTATATTCACATTAAGCTCATTGAGATCAATATGTCCTACATGGGATGCTTCACCTTCCAATTCCGTATCCACATACGTTTTGAGCACACTGCCGTCATACGTGCCAACAACATGATGCCACTCGCCATTAAACGAGTTGTCTATTGATATGCGCGTCGCGTATGGGCTGCCGTTATCCCAAATAGCAAATATCAGCAGATTGGTTCTGTGCTTGAACTGATAGCTATTGTGCTTTGACACATAATGGTTCTGTCCCCCCATCTCGCCTCCGGCGGGATCTCCGGCATCGACGGTCTTGACCCATGCGGAGATATCGACGGTCTTGACCCATGCTGAGATAGTCAGTTTGTCAGTGATAATGAGGCTGTCAGCGTTGCCGCAATCGACGTAATCGTTGAGACCGTCGAGCTGCAACGCCTTCCCGAAAGGCCCGTCGATTAATAGCGGGGCGCCATTTATGGTGCCGTCGTTTCCAGTGCCGCTCTGGTCCGGGACAACCGTGTCCTGGATGTCGTCGAATGACCAGTAGCCCACTAGTGAACTCGCATTACCGACGCTCGCGATAAGACCCAGCGCCAGCGAAAATGAAGTGAAAAAAGTTGCTCGTGCCAACATGATAAATCCTCCTCTTAGATCGAGACTCTGAAAAACGTGAAACCCGAAAAAGAAACAGCCTTGGTCAGTCAACCCAATCGACACCTCCTTTCGCGTCACTGCCTTTTCATACGATTTTTGTTTTGCTTATGATCAGTTTTTGAGTCCTCTCATCCATTCCGGCCAGTCTTCAGCCGTGACTCCGCCGGCCTGGGTCCACGGGCCGTCCGTTCTGTAATTCCGGTGCCATTTCAGATGCCACAGTTGCTTGAGTCCGATCCTGGAGATCGACGCATCCAGAAATAGGCCGTTCACCGTGCCATGGTGCCTATTCAAGCAGAACCGCTGCATGTTCGAGGTCATGTTAAACGTAATCATCGCCCCATCATACTCTGGGGGCTCGTCAGTCTCGAAAGGACGGCCCTCGGCATGAAGGCAGTCCAGAAAGAGCGGGATATTCCCCGCCCCCTTCACATTGAGCTCTCGCCAGAAATTCTCGACCGGGCGTTCGAAGGCTTCATCCGCCGCTCGGGCGTTGTAGAGCCAGCCGTTGAGACCGTAGCTGAGCAGAACGTCGTCTGGCCCGCGGTAGGCGCCATACGGAACGACGCCGCCTTCGTCATAAGGCTTCAGGGCCATCGGGCACAGTGTGATCTTCCGGTCGTTGTAATAGTAGTGACGCAGTGCTGTGGCCCAGTGCCTCTTGTCATCGGTATTATAGCTGCTGCACCCATTACAGAACCTGCCCTCGTAATCATTGCGATACATGGAAAATACCAGGCTCCACTGATGCAGATTGGACTGACAGACCGAGGCTTTGGCCTGTTGTCGAACCCGCCGGAGTGAGGGCATTAGGACTGCCAAAAGCAAAGCGATGATAGCAATGACAACCAATAGCTCGATCAACGTAAAAGCGTTTCGCCTGAACGTAATCCACCTCCTTCACCTGCGAGAAGAATCCTGTCCACAGCCATTCAGAGAGTATTGTACTATTATTGGGGAACGGACTCAATATCCAATCAGAGAGAGTTGACTTTTTCCGATGTTTTTTGCTGGAGACCAACGTTCTGTTTGATGTTTTCGGTCTCCTGTCCGATGGCATTCTTGCTTGACCAGGTCAATCTCCGGCCGAAAGCACAGCACTGGCATGCCGGGCAAACAAACCTCGTATGTCATGCCGATATTCTCGGAGGATACCCTCTCCGAGCCCTTGCCAATCGCCACAACGGTATAATGCGCGGGCCAGCACGATCTCGCGTAAAGGTCCCAGGCGGTGACGCTTCTCTCGCGGCTGGTTGGAAAGAGGCTCAAGACGCGTCATGGCATAGCCTCGCATGCCGGGCTTGCACAGGAGCCGAGCCAGAGGCTCGGCTGCATTCGGGTCTGCTATCTGTTCAAGCGCCAGAGCCAGAGAACGGTGGTGTGAGAGCGTGACGTTGGCGTCGAGTGTATCCAGCTTCTCCAGAAGAACCGGTAAAGCACGCGGATCGCGAGTGGCTCCGAGCGCGAGGATCAAGGCATCGACCGGCGTTGGCAAGTGAGCATATTCGGCCATGGACCCTTGATAGATCTTGGCGTCCCACCGGTCAATCTCCTTCAACTTCGCAACAAGAATGGGCACAACCTCTCGCTCGCCCATAAAACCAAGCAGCTTCGCATAGTCTATCTTGGCTTCACCCGTAGCCGAGGCAAGCGCGCGCCTCAATGGCGACTTGGCCTTGCTCGCATGAGAGAGGATAATCGCCAGCGCTTGACATCGGACGGCACGCGATTGATTCGGGTCGCCGTAGTCACGGACGGCCGCACAGACAAGCTCATCGGGCAGTGGAAAGGAATCCTCATGCGTTAGCACGTCTTTGGGCAAATTGCCAATTTCGACCAGATGCTTCTGCAATGCCTTAACATCAATTCGTCTCGGCGTGCACCCGTCCCGGACCGCCATGGCCGCCGCGACGCCTGCTGCATAGCCCTGGTTATGCATGTCCAGTTGCATACGAACCATGGCCGTCGCGTCCCGGTACATGCTCATGCCCAAGCCAATGACAAGAATCCCATCCAACCCTCGCGGCAGCAGGCAGCGGTAGGGTGTGTAGCACGTTCCACCGGGGGCCGGATGATTGGCCTTGCGGGTTTGCGGTGTGTGTGGGATGAGAGCGATATAGGAGGCGCTCGGGTAACCGTGCGAGTCATAGTCGCTGCCTGAAAGCACAATCGAATCCGGATAGGTACGACCGGCGATCTGATCCAGGTAAGACAGCACGTAATCGCCTACCACGCGACGACGCTCACGATTTTGGATCAAGGTGCCGATGTCATACGAAGCCGGCGAGCTGGTCATGCGCGCGCCGACGAAG
>JARRQQ010000146.1:0-8283 GCA_037381725.1 Sedimentisphaerales bacterium | reverse complement strand
ATGCTGAGAAAAGGTGAAAGTTTTCTGTAAGCAACGAACGTAATGCGTTGCGATGCTCTTTGATATTTAAAAAGAATGATTCTGCGGCCTGGGTAAAATCAATGAAGCTTTGATAATACTCGTTATGCATCACGACCTTGCGGAAGTATTTCCATAATCGTTCAATAAGGTTGAGATTGGGGGAATAGGCTGGCAAGAATATCAGCTTGATTCGACTGGTTTCCAAATAGGTCTTGACATCCCGGGAGCGATAGTATCTGGCATTGTCCGCAATGACATAAATGGTCTTTGCTTTTCGATGTTTACGTTCAAGCTGTTTGAACAAATGGATCGTCGATTCGGCGTTAATCGTGTCATCAAAACGTGCAAGCACCTGAAGGCTGGCGACATTAATGGCACCGTTGATATTCAATCGCTGACGGCCACAGTTGGCTTTGAGTTCGGCTTCCTGGCCCTTTTTGATCCAGCCATAAGCCGGAACGCTGTTATGCTGTGGATGAGCCGCATCGGCAAAGTATATAGGATCATCGGGATCTTTGTGTTTCTTAAGATAGGTATACTGCTCGATAAAAGCTTCCTGGGCGTTGTGGTCCGCTTTTCCTGGAACGTGTTTGGGTTTTTTATAGACAAATCCCATGCGCTTCAGAAGTTGGGTAACGCCGGAAATCGAATAGGTCACTCCAAAAGTCGTTTGGATATATTGACGGATATTCCGAACATGGGTGTATAGATGGTTCTGAAGGTGATCATCCAATCGTGTGATCTGTTCTTGGGTGAGATGACACTGCCCCCCTTGAAATCGAACTTCCAGCAATCCTTCAATGCCACCTTCCCGATACGCCTTGACGTACCTTCTAACCGTTCGCTCGTCAAGAAGCAAGGCTTCGCTCACCTGTGCCTGGGTCCAGCCTGTTCCCAGCAAGATGATGGCATTGATGCGGTAGGCGTCGGTTCGGTAAGCCATCTGCTTATGCTCTTCCCGAAGGGTTTTGAGCTCTCCAGGCGTTAGGCTAAAAGATTCCATACCGATATATCGGCAGGAGACGCCTTTCTTTATGAAATTATAGGACAACATCAATCACGACAGGTATAACCTAAATTTCCAAAAGTATTTCATCGGACTCAGCATCCCAAATTACAAATGGAATCCTTAAGGTTGTGACAAAGAGTCAAGAAAATTCTTCTATCCCAAGGACACCAATGAGAAGCTCAAAGACAAATAGCTAGAATCTTTGTTCCACAACAACTTTTCCTTAAAGTATTTGCATCACGACTAATCAACTGAGCTTTTTACGTTAGACAAACGACTCCTGAGACGTTCGCAGGGTACACAGACATGATGATCATGGCCGGGCATTCTTTGGCGCTGACAATTCAATATAGTCGAGCAAAATATGGGCGGCTTCGATCAGCATGGGATCTTCTTGGGGTTTTTCATCCTCATTGCCGTGGGCAGCACTCACGGTGTTCGATTCGATTTCAGACAGCCCTGGGATCAGTTCTTCGCGTTTATCACGTCGGCGACTATTTTCCAGGTCTAGACGCCATTGCCTAGTCCCGTCGCGCTCCTGACGACGCACGGTCTCATTGAGAGAAATCACAGTCTCTGATCGGACTTTATCCATGTGCTCGCTCAGAGCCAGAATGTATTTAAGATCCGGATCATCTTGCAAGCGGCACTCATGACGTTTCCGCAGCGTATCCATAAGGGGCGACAGGTTGGTGAATGACTCATAGGTTGCCCTGGTAATCGTGTCCCAGGGCAGGGCATTGCTCAATGAACGCTCTCCTATTTTTTCATTGTGATGCAGGCTGGGATAGGTTAAGTCGGGATTAGTACCCTTGTACTGTGTGCTCTCTCCGCTGATGCGATAAAACTTGGCCACAGTGGCTATCAATCGTCCGTGATTCAGTTTCAACAGGGTCTGAACCGTACCCTTTCCGAAGGTGGGTTCCCCTATGATAATGCCGCGTCCGTAGTCCTGAAGGGCAGCGGCACATATTTCAGACGCCGACGCACTCAGACGATTCGTCAGAACGGCCAGGGGGCCCCGGTAGTAAATACTGTCGTCTGGATCTCGAAGGACACTAATGCCGCCGTTGGCTGCACGCACCTGGACAATGGGACCCTGCTCAATAAAGAGCCCGGTCAGTTCAATGGCTTCCTGCAATAATCCCCCGGTATTATTACGGAGATCAATCACGAGGCCCTCCGCATTGGTTTGGGAGATTTCTCCCAAGAGCCTTTTAACATCCCGGGTAGAACAGCGGTAGTTCCGATCCCCAGAATGCAGGGCCTTATAGTCCAGATAAAAGGTGGGCAGATCAATCACAGCGATTTGATAGGTCCGTCCCTGATGCTCTACTTCAATGATCTTCATTTTGGCAGTCTGTTCTTCCAATTGGACTGTATCGCGTTCCAGAGAGATAGTTTTCGTTTGGTCGTCAACGGCATCACTTGGGAGGATTCTGAGGCGCACAATCGTCTCTTTGGGCCCTCGGAGGAGTTTCACCAAATCATCGATGCGCCAGCCTACTATATCAACAATTTCTCCGTCCGGTCCCTGACCGACACCAACGATGCGATCGGACGGTTTCAGCAGTTTGGATTTTTCAGCCGGCCCGCCCGGAACCAAACGTACAACCACGGTATACTCATCTTCCGTTCTAAGCTGCACGCCTATCCCCTCCAGGGACTGGCTCATGGAGATATCGAAATTCTCTGCAGCACGCGGTGAAAAATAGGATGTGTGCGGATCGAACTGCTTGGCCAGGGCATTCATGTAAAGCTCAAACACATCCTCCCTCCTGGTCAGTCGAAGACGGGCCAATTGGTTCTTATAGCGTTTTTTCAGAATCTCAGTGATTTCATCAACTGTTTTACCGGCCAGCTTCAGATTCAGAATGCTGTTCTTAAGGGTTTTGCGGGATATTTCATTCAGTTCGTCGATGTCTGCTGGCCAGGGCGCCTCCTCGCGGCCAATATCCATGGACTCGGTCACATCAAAGGATATATCGTTGAGTCCTCTATCAAGGCGGTCCAATCGAAACTGGAGGCGTTCAGTTGCACGCCGTATATAACGATTGAAAATAATAAAGGCCGGCTCCAGATCACCGGAGGCAAATAGGTCATCCAGACGGTAGCGGTACGGCTCAAACTCGTTAATGTCACTGGCTAGAAAATAACTCCGCTCAGGATCAATTTCAGACAGGTAGCTCTCAAAGATCTTGCTCGATAGGCCATCATCAACGGATATCTTCCGGTAGTGTTCTCGCAGAAGGCGCTTCAATATGACTCGACAGGTGCTCGCCTGTTCCTCCAGGGGATTCAGAGGCTTATATACAGGCTCATCAGCTCTCGGCACGTCCGATGGGCGGGCCGGGAGCAGATCTAACCGGATGAATAGGCAGACTCCAAATGTCAAAAAGATGGTTCTTAAGGCGAAAATCCTGTGATTCACAGACATGAGATTTGTTTTATCAACCATGGGATATTTATACCCCCCACAGTGAGCCGGATCAAGGCAAAACGGCTTAGTAACCGCCGAGGAGGTTTTGGGGCGGCTGCACGTGGTGTATAGCCTGCAGGACAACTTCCTGTCACCGTGTCGATTGGGGCGTTCTCGAACTCCTGAAAGAAATGACTTTAGGTGTGTTCTGTCACTCTTCAAAATCTTCCATTTGTGTCAGTTTTGCTCGCCACTTGTCGGCTTTTTCGGGTTTGTTCCAGGTTTCGTAGAGGTTTATATGTCATGCCCACGTTTGCTATTCCGTCGACTCGGAGCATTCAGGGCACGGATCTCGTGTTCAGCCGCAGCCCGCCAGAGTTTGATGGTTCCGTCGTAGCTTGAACTTGCCAAAGTATTACCATCGGGTGAGAATGCAATGTCCCAAATTGCTGATTTATGTCCTTCGAGAACAACAACCTGTTCATGCAGCAGCAAGTTCCACAGTCTAACGGTTCCATCGTTACCGCCGGAGGCCAGGGTTCTGCCGTCCGGGGAAAAAGCCAGACAGTGAACATCCGATGTGTGCCCGGCCAGTGTCGTTATTTTGTGCTCCGTCCTTGAGTCCCAAAGGATAATTGTCGTATCGTCGCTGCCGGAGGCCAGGGTGGTGCCGTCAGGTGAGAAGGCCACTGCATTGACCTTCTCGGAGTGGCCAGTCAGAATCGCTTCCGGACCTTCCCCATGACCCGTTTGGAGAATGGACACGTCCCATAGCGTAACAGCTTGGTCAGCATTGCGCGGAACGGCCAGTTTGCGGCCGTCGGGAGAGAACTCTACCGCTCCATAATGTGATCCGTATCCTTCGAGACTGATCAATTCCCGCCAAGTCGCTACACTCCAGAGTTTGAATGTATCATCGAAAATCTGCGTGGCCAGCGTTTTGCCGTCGGGAGAGAACACTGCACAATTAACACTGTTCTTTGGATGAGCAAGGGTGCCTATCTGTTTTTTTCCAGCCATGTCCCAGAGCATTAGATCAGTGGAACCGATCGCAAGAATCTTGCTATCTGGTGAGAAGTCTACACACCAGGCTATGCCGATTGGAGGATTCCCCAAAGCTGAACTCACGTCCAGACCGGAGGCGACATCCCACATTTTGACAGCCGGAGCCCCATAGCTCGTGGAAATTAACCATTTGCTGTCAGGAGAAAAAGCTATGCCTTGAACGATCCGCTTGTGTCCGACGAGAGTATCCGAATCAGGCCTGGGAGCAGGCTCCCAGAACTTGACCGTGCCGTCCTTGCTTGCCGAAGCCAGGGTCGTGCCATCGGGTGAAAAGGCCAAGCTGCGAACCTCAGAGCTGTGCCCTCTGAGTCTAGTCATCTCCTGTCGGGTATTGGTATCCCAAAGTCTGATCGTGCTGTCCGCACTGCCGGTAGCAAGTATTGCGCCATCCGGCGAGATTGCCATCGAGAGGACGGGGGCCGAGTGAACATTTATGGAATCTAATTTTTTTCTCGTAGTAACATCCCAGAATGCCAGAGTACCATCATTACCTGTCGTTGCCAGGGTCCGGCCATCAGGCATGAATGCTACGCAATTGACGTGTGCTCCATGCCCTTCGAGGATGGCAATCCTATGGCAAGTGGCTATATCCCACAGAAACGTCTTTTGGACGCCTGTGCCAGCAAGCAGCTTGTCATCAGGAGAGAAGGCCACAGCGAAGGTTCTCCTGTCACCCTTCTGTGGAAGTGGCAACGATACAGATTCTCTTGTTTTCACATCCCAGAGTACCACTCTAACACCCGATTTGGCCTGAAAGGTGGCTGCGACCATCTGACTGTTCCCAGAGAACGCCAGCGAAACGTTCCAGATAGTTCCCATCTTTCCATTAAGCGTTGCAATTTTCTTCCGAGTAGCTACATCCCATAGAATGGCGGGCCGATCCGCACCACCTGAGACTAACAATGTTCCATCTGGTGAAAAGGCCAGCGACTTGACGATATCTGTGTGGCCTTCGAGTGTAGCCAGGAGACTGCGTGTGGAAGCATCCCATAGTCTGATCGTTTTACCACTTGCGGTAGCCAGCATCTCAGCAGTCGGGGAGAATACCACCTCGTTCACGGCCTGCTGATGTTGAATGGTGGGAGTCTGTGGCATAATCTGACCTAGACGCCAGAGATAAGACCATGCGAAGTCACGTAGATCAGCAGGACAACTCGACAACAGACTCCGAGTCCTATCCATGTCTGCCTCGCGATAAGCTGTGTGTGCCAGCGAGATCTGGTTAACATAAAGCAGACGACGATAGTCTTCTGTACGCTCCTCGGCAATTTCTCTCGACTGCACAGCCAGAACGTACGAAATCGTGCTTATCAATGTCGCTAGGATAAGCACAACTGCCACCGAGCCGACCGCTAAAGCGACAGCGCGGTGCCTTCGAACAAATTTACCGACCCGGTATGTCATCGACTCAGGTCCTGCAACCAACGGCTTCCCCCGGAGATAGTTCTCTATATCATCAGCAAATTCCGCAGCCGAGCGATATCTCCTCGCGCGGTCTTTGCGCATCGCCTTAAGGGGTATCCATTCCAACTCCCGGTGAAGTTGCCTGGTCAGGGAAGTGGAATTTGTCTGCCGCTTCTGCGCTACGGTCTCGGCTTCTTCCCCCATGTTTCTTAAACGAGTGCCCGGCATCTCAGGTTCCTGCTCGCAGATGACTCTGCGAACATGGTCGATTCCACCTTCTCGGAGCCTATCGGAGTCAAAGGGCAAAGCTCCCGTCAAAAGCTGATACAGGACGACGCCAAGCGAGTAGATATCCGAACGAGTGTCAATGTCCTCGCTGGCCTCATCTGCCTGCTCGGGACTCATGTACTCGGGTGTCCCGAACAATTGACCCTGCTCGGTAACAAGCGTACGTTCAGTGAGCGACTGAGCCAGGGCTTTTGCTACTCCGAAATCGATGATCTTAGGTACTGGCTCATCATCCAGAGTCGAAATTAGAATGTTCGAAGGCTTAATATCGCGGTGAATAATACCTTTCTGGTGGGCGTGCTGTACAGCATGACAAACTTGTAGAAACAGCCGTAGCCGATCCTCGATAGTTAACTTGTGGCAGTCACAATGCTTTGTTATGGATAAGCCCTTAATATACTCCATGACAAAGTAAGGTCGGCCAGATTCTGTTGTCCCGGCATCATATACATGCGCAATATTAGGATGGTCCAAGAGAGCCAGGGTCTGGCGTTCTGCTTCGAATCGGGCAATTACGCTTTTCGAATCCATGCCCGGCTTGATCAGCTTCAGGGCCACGTGTCTGCGGAAAGGCTGATCTTGTCTCGCAAAATACACAATGCCCATCCCTCCCTCTGCGAGAACACTCAGTAGTTTATATTCACCAATCCATCCGCCTGGCTGCTCGATGATGGACGATAAAGAGGCCGTTGCTTCTGGCATCCGATCCTCATTATTCAATTCGCTGCCGAGTGTAGGCACGTCTTGACTCGACGTTCCCTGGGATTCCACCTTTCCCTTCTCTGTACGGCTAGCCTCGTCATCTATACCTAACGATAACAGGCGATCCAACTGCTCAGGCTCGAAACAGAACTGGGATGCATCATCCATTTTTTGGCCACCTTTGTCTATCGTGATGCAAAATGAACTGCCATCTATCGGCAACATCGTGCATGCGTCTCGAATCTACAATAAGATACATTCTTCCTGCCTCCTATATCTATATACAGGAGATCAGTCGCCATCTTGCATGACTTTGGGCAGAAATTGTCTTATTTCCCTCAGTTCCTCTTCGGCTTCCTCGTCAGACATCACCAAAGCACGAAGATGCTGTCGGATCAGCGTCTGAAGTCGCCGTCTCACGGTCAAAATCATGTTGGATACCTTGGTTGTGTCGGAGATGCCATACGTTTTGCAGAGCGTCTCGAGGGTAGGGGCAGCACCTCCGTCCATGATAGGTCGCAGCGTGTGATCGTGGAAACACAGCCAGTGGAGTTGCTGATTGGATTGCTCGCATTCTTTTTTTAGCAGGGCCAATACGTCCTCAAGCAGGGCCGAGACCCAGACGTAGGTAAAACTGTCTTCAGGCGTGAGCCTGGTAACCGCTTGGGGCATTTCGGCAATATCGACCAGACTCATGCTGTGTAGTTTGCTCTGCGGGATGCGTCGCTTAGCAGTCTGCTCGTGGAAGACATTGATCATATAGCGGTTCAACGCCGTTAATAGAAACGTTCGAAATCTTCCTTTGGTTTGATCTGCCTTATTTATCAGATTTCGACCCAAGACGACTTCCTGAAAAAATCCTTGGGTGAGATCTTTGGCATCTTCGTTATTATAGCCTCGACGACGCAGGTAACAGTAAACCGGTTTCCAATACCTCGTGAGTAGAAGATCGGTTAAGGCGGCGTTCTTATCAGCTTCCGCAGTAGCCGCCTTCTCGATAAGTGACCAGTGGGTGGTTAAGAATGCCTTTTCTACTCCCCCCATTGTTGTGTCTTTGCTACTGGGCATACTCCGTTCACCGATAGATCGCTTGGCGACTCCGAAGATCCAAAGCACTATTATGGTATTCCTGCCAAAGCAGACTCATATCACATCTCTAACAAATCTTCCATTGTAAATTATTTGATAGGGTTCTTATGTACTCTAAGTGCTTTTACAATACGACCTTAGGTTCTGATTAGATTGTTTAAGGACAGAATATTTACAACTATCCATGCAATATCTATAGGTTTTCCCTGAATTAACTTATAGAGACGTGATCGTGTTAACGGTCTTTTGGAATTGTTGATCCCTTGGCAATAGGGGAAGAAAGGAC
>JARRQQ010000145.1:10748-24285 GCA_037381725.1 Sedimentisphaerales bacterium | reverse complement strand
GTGGCGACCGGGCGGCACGGTGTCGGTGTCGTTGCGTTTCGCATGCGGGTCATCTTGGCTGTGCGTCGAGCATAAAGGTATAATAAGAAGAAACTATTTCCAAATTGGATAGGGACCAAACAAACGCTAACCGGGCACATTGGAGGTTATTACTAAGATGGCTAAGGCGGTATTTGAGCGTACGAAACCACACATCAACATCGGAACCATCGGTCATATCGACCACGGCACGACCACGTTGACGGCCGCCATTACGATGCGACTGGCGTACAAAGCCGGGAGCGGTAATATTAAGAAGTTTGAAGATATCGACAACGCCCCGGAAGAAAGAGAGCGCGGCGTCACCATCAATACGGCCCACGTGGAATATGAGACGGCCAATCGTCACTACGCCCACGTCGACTGCCCGGGCCACGCCGACTACATTAAGAATATGATTACAGGGGCCGCTCAGATGGATGGGGCCATCCTGGTCGTTGCGGCCGGTGACGGTCCGATGCCCCAGACGCGAGAGCATATCTTGCTTGCACGCCAGGTGAACGTGCCGAGAATCGTGGTGTTCCTGAACAAAGTGGACGAAGTCGACGATCCCGAGCTGATCGACCTGGTGGAACTGGAGATTCGTGACTTGCTGAATAAGTACGAGTTCCCGGGCGACGATATTCCGATCATCAGGGGATCGGCTCTGGCGGCGATGGAAAGCCAGGGCAAGGACGACGAAGCCTGCAAGTGCATCGACGAGTTGATGCAAGCCGTCGATGATTACTTCCCGCTCCCTGAGCGTGACGTGGATAAGCCGTTCCTGATGCCGGTCGAGGACGTCTTCAGCATCAAGGGCCGCGGGACGGTGGGCACGGGCCGCGTTGAGCGAGGCAAAATCCGAGTGGGCGAAGAAATCGAAGTCGTGGGCCTCTCCAAAGAGACGCGAAAGACGGTTGTGACCGGCGTGGAAATGTTCAACAAGACCCTCAACGAAGGTCAGGCCGGCGACAACATCGGTCTGCTCCTGCGCGGCGTGGAAAAGAAGGAATTGGAACGCGGGCAGGTCGTCGCGGCGCCGGGAAGCATTACGCCGCACACGAAGTTTCAGGCGGAAGTGTACGTCTTGACGAAAGAAGAAGGGGGGCGGCACACGCCGTTCTTCCCAAAATACAAGCCACAGTTCTATTTCAGAACAACCGACGTGACCGGTACGGTGTTGGCGCTGATGAGCCGCGAGGGCAAGAGCGCCGAAATGTGTATGCCGGGCGACAATATTGCGATGGAGGTTGAGATCATCTCGCCCATCGCGATGGAAGAAGGTCTTCGTTTCGCGATCCGCGAGGGCGGCCGGACCGTCGGCGCCGGCGTGGTCACGAAAATTCTTGCGTAGGTCCGTCTGAAAGACTGATTGGCGTATCGGGCTCGGCGGGGTCATCGCGTGCATCGGCCGGGCGGACCGATGCGAGGGTCGATACGAGTGGTAATGGCCGACGAGCTTCTGGGCGTGCTCGGTTGGGGCGAATCCTTATGGCGAAAAAGAAGAGCAAAAGAGAATATGTCTGGCTCGAGTGTACCAAGTGCAAGAGCAGGAACTACCGGACCAGCGTGAGCGTCGCCGAAGGCACGCCGAAATTGTCCATCAAGAAGTTCTGCAAGAATGATCGCGAGCACACCGATCACAAATTACGTCGCAAGTAGCTCTGCTGCCACGGAGTGCAGATTCCTCATATCGAGCAAATGCGAGTGATCGAGAGAATGACCAGCAATCCGTTGAGTAGGCCAGTAGCTCAATTTGGCAGAGCGTCGGTCTCGGTTGGGGGTTCGATTCCCTCCTGGCCTGTTTTGAATGTCGAAGTGGGATGTGACAGCGTAAGAGTCGGTTTGGGCTTGTGCCCTTGAGGTGAATATCGTGCTTAAGATATACAAACGCGGGCAAGGAAAATACACAAGGCTGGGTAGTGCGTTCAGCGCCGCCGTCATAGTGGGGTTGGGTTGTATGCGGCTGTACGGCAAGCTCGAGGCCGTCTCATGGGGTCTGAGCAACCGGGCCGCGCTATGGATTGCCACGATGGTTCCCGCCGGCTTGTTCGTTATCCTCGGGCTTCTGGTATTTTGGCTGGTCAACAAGCCGTCGGTCGCGGACTTCATGATTGCAGCCGAGGGTGAAATGAAGAAAGTCAGTTGGTCGAGCCGACAGGAAATCGCGGTTTCAACGTCCATCGTTATCGTCGTCGTGATCATAATGGCCGCGCTTCTCGGAACAACCGATTTTGGCTTTCAGCTATTCTTCCAGTGGCTGTTCGGCTGAGGTCGTCTTTCGATCATGATGCAAGACTAAGGTGTCCATATGCAGTGGTACGTTCTACGGGTGGCGGCGAATAAGGAAGTGCAGGTCAAAGATGCTCTTGTACAGAAGGTGGAAAGAGAAGGTCTAAGCGATATTATCGGCAGAATCGAGGTGCCGATCGAGCGGATCAAGCGGATTCGCGGCAACAAGCAGACGGTGCACAAGCGCAAACTGTATCCCGGCTACGTCTTTATGGAGATGGAGCCGACCGAGGATGGCCGGGTTCCGGAAAGAGCCTGGTTCATGATTAAAGGAACGGCGGGCGTTGGGGATTTCATCGGCACCGAAGGGGTTCCGACCCCGATGCGGGACACGGACGTGGCCAAGATGCTCTTGGAGGCCGAGAAGCCGGAAGAGGCGCCCAGCATCAAGGTCGAGTTCAAGAAGGGAGATATGATCAAGATTCGAGAAGGGGCCTTTGAGAACTTCGAGGGTGTCGTTGACTCCATAGATTCTGAACGGGGGATTGTGAAGGTCATTGTGACGATATTCGGTCGAAGCACGCCGCTGGACATAGAATATTGGCAAATCGAGAAGGTATAGTTTTGGGCCGGCGAGGCGTTCTTGGCTGGCTATGTCGTGAATCAGAGGACGAAGAATGGCCAAAGAGGTAGCAGTTACCATCAAGTTGCAGGCACCAGGCGGTCAGGCGACTCCAGCGCCGCCTATCGGACCGGCTTTGGGTCAGCATGGGGTCAATATCGGGCAGTTCGTTTCGCAATTTAACGAGCGCACGAGGGATTTGAATGGAACAACAGTGCCGGTTGTGATCACCGTTTACGCGGACAAGAGTTTTACGTTCGAGGTGAAGAGCCCTCCGGCGGCGGTCCTGTTGAAGCAGGCGGCCGAGATCGCCAAGGGCAGCGGCGTTCCGAATCGTGAGAAGGTCGGGAAGGTCAGCGCCGAGCAACTGCGTAAGATCACCGAGACCAAATTCAAGGACTTGAACGCCTACGACGTAGAGCAGGCCGAGAAGATCATCAGAGGAACGGCCCAGAGTATGGGCATTGATATAGTGGACTAGTGGGGAAAGTTACTTCAACGAGATGTGATCTATGCGAGTGCGAAGCAAACGATACAAGAAAGAATCCGGGCAGGTGACCAAAGAGGCGGTCAGCCTTGTCGAAGCGGTTGAGAAGCTCAAATCGTTTACGTCAGTCAAGTTCGATCAGAGTATCGAGTGTGTTCTGAACCTGGGTATCGATCCGAAACAGGCCGATCAGTTGGTCCGCGGCTCCGTTTCCCTGCCTCACGGGATAGGCAAGCAGAAGAGAGTCGTCGCGTTTTGTGAGGATACGGAGGCAGAGGCGGCCAAGAAGGCCGGTGCGGTTGAGGCAGGTTGTGACGCTCTGATAAAGAAAATCACGGACGGATGGACGGACTTCGACGTGGCCGTTGCGTCTCCGAAAGTCATGGGCAAGGTGGGCAAGCTCGGCCGGGTGCTCGGCCCCCAAGGTAAGATGCCCTCGCCCAAGAATGGAACGGTCACGACCGAGGTGGCAACGGCGGTGGCTGAATTTGCCGCGGGCAAGGTTGAGTTCAGGAACGACGCCGGCGGCAACGTCCAGGCGGTAGTCGGCAAGCAGAGCTTCGAGACGGGAAAGCTGGTCGAGAACATTGAGGCGTTCGTTTCGCACCTGAAAAGGATCAAGCCGGCGGCGGCAAAGGGAACCTACATAAAGAAGATGTGTGTCTCCTCGACAATGGGACCGGGTGTGACGGTCAGCATCTGAGGTACAGATCACTGAATTGAGTGCGATGCTCGGTATCGGAGATACAAAGCCTGAACGGTCACGAGCATCCGGCCCGCAGAGGTGGGCAATGCGATTCGAAAAATGCGAAATCACGTGGGATTTTGACCATGAAATATTCGTGCCCTGAGTTTGTTGTGAGCAACGGATTTCGGGTCTTCACCACAAATTGACAAATGTGCCCGTGACGGTCACATGTGAACGAAAAGGTGCCGGGATGAGCAAGTATGTGAAAGAATTGTTGCAATCGGAACTGGAAAAGAAGATCGCGGACGCGAACATTCGGGAGTTCATGGTTGTAAGTATCAAGGGAATCAAGGGAGTGGACAACAACCTGATGCGTGGAGGGCTCCTGGAAAAAGGTATTGGACTTTCCGTTGTGAAAAATTCGCTGTTCAGAAAGGCGTTGCGAAACCAGCAGATGGAACCGGCGACGGCGCTGATCGATGGGCCGTGCGCGGTGGCCTACGGTGGCGACAGCATTGTTGACGTGGCGAAAGAGCTGGTCGATTGGCAGAAAAAGATCGCATTGATCGATATCAAAGGAGCTTTCCTCGATGGCTCGGCCCTGAACGCTGGGGAAGCGGAAGACTTGGCGAAGATGCCGACGCGGGCGGAAATGCTCAGCAAGATCGCGGGCATGTTGCAGTCGCCCGCCGGCAAGCTGGTCGCGGCTATGAACGGTCCGGCACAAATCATCGCGGGCTGCATGGAGACGATTGCAAAAGGCGACGAGAAAAAGGCGGCTTAAGCTCGAATACGAACTTGCCCGTGTGGCTGTCCCCTTGATAACGGGGTTAAACGAAACGGCGTAGTTTCGGCACCCAGCGGGTCTTGAGAAATAGGAGTTGACGAAAATGGCGGAAGAACAAGCCACAGAAAGCAAAGAAGCGAAGGCGGAAGCGCAGGGCGCAACGGAGTCAAAGGCCGCCCCGAAAAGTGAGGGCGCGAAGAAATGGAGCCGCGGCATCAAGGATCTCGGAGATAAGATCGTTGCCTTGACGCTGATGCAGGCCAAGGAGTTGGGCGACTATCTCAAAGAGGAATATGGGATTGAGCCGGCGGCCGGCGGTGCGGTGGTGATGGCGCGTGAAACCGGCGCTGGGGGGCCGTGCCTGTGGCTGACTGAGGTTCACACGAGGTAAGACGGCCGTCCCCACCGGGGTCGTTCGGGGTGTTTAGTGCTGGAGATGAGCCATGCGTAAGTTATATGCGAGCCAGGTCACCCGTAATTTTGGGAAAGTAAAGGATGCCGTCGATATCCCGGACCTGGTGGCAATACAGAGAAAGAGCTACGGTACTTTCCTTCAAAGAGGCGTAGCGCCCACGAAACGGAAAGACAGTGGGTTGGAAGCCCTGTTTCGTGAGACGTTTCCAATCGAGAGTTACGACAAGAAGATGGTCTTGGAGTATCTCTATTACGAATTGGAGAAGCCGCACTACACCCCCACACAATGCTGCCAGTTGAGGCTGACCTACGGCTATCCCATGAAGATATGGTGCCGGCTGCGCACCAAAGAAGGCGAGGATCTGGCCGAACAGGCGATGTATCTGGGCGAAATGCCCGTGATGATCGGGGGCGGAGAATTCATCGTCAACGGCGCGGTGCGTGTCATCGTGAGCCAGTTGCACCGAAGCCCCGGCGTGGATTTCCTGATCGAGAGCAAGGAAGGCGACCGGGTCCTGCACGGCGGAAGGATTATTCCGGAAAGGGGTAGCTGGATCGAGATCGGCGTGACGAACAAGGACACGCTCGTCGTTCGCATCGACCAGTCCAGCAAGATACCGGCGACGATCTTTCTGCGGGCGATGAATCCCGATTACGGGACGACCGAACAGATTCTGCGCTTATTCTATAAGACGGAGAAAGTTCCGGTAGAGAAGCTGACGCCGGCGATGTGGGCGGTTCAACCTATCGTCGATGAAGAGTCCGGTGAGATCCTCGTCAAGGCCGGCGGCCAGATAAGCGACAAGGTCTCTCTCATCCAGGCGGCGTACGCGGCCCCCGCGACAAAGGGCCAGAAAAAGAAGTCAAAGTCTCAGAAGGGATCGGCTACGGTCGAGGTGATCCGGTCGGTTCGAGACACGATCATTCTGAATACCCTTGCGGAAGACGATTGCCAGAGTCACGAACAGGCGTTGCTGAAGTTCTACATGAGGCTCCGGCCCGGCAACCCGCCCAACGAGGAGAAGGCGCGGACCTTCTTTGCGGAGAAGTTTTTCGATTCGAACCGCTATCGCCTGGGCAACGTCGGGCGCTTCAGGATTAACCGGAAATTCAAGCAAAACGTTGACGAGAATGAGATGACGCTTCGGCCCGAGGACTTTCTCAACACAATGAGATACATTACCGCGTTGCGAAACAACGAGGGCGAGGTGGACGATATCGATCACCTGGGCAACCGGAGGCTGCGCACGATCGACGAACTGGCAGCCGATGAAGTCAGAAAGGGGCTGTTGAAGCTGCGGCGGACCGTCCAGGAACGCATGAGCATGAAGAGAGATGTGGAAGATGCCGTTCGCATCGCGGATTTGATCAATTCCAAGAGCGTTTCAAGCAGCATCAACTACTTCTTTGGACGCGGCGAGTTGAGCCAGGTTGTCGACCAGACCAACGCCCTGAGCCAGTTGACGCACGAACGGCGACTTTCAGCGTTGGGACCGGGCGGGCTTAACCGGCGACGGGCTGGGTTCGAGGTCCGCGACGTGCATATCAGTCATTACGGCAGAATTTGCCCGATCGAGACGCCCGAGGGTACCAATATCGGTCTGATTGCTTCGCTGGCCATATTCGCCTCGGTGGATGAGTACGGATTTTTGCTGACGCCGTACCAGAAGGTCAAGAACGGGAAAGTTGTGGACGAAGTGGTACATCTGCGTGCCGACGAAGAGATGAGGACGATTTTTGCCCCGCCCAGTGCGGTGGACTTCGAGACCGGCAAGCTCCGGGAAGGCTTTGTCCTTGCCAGGATGGAAGGTGAGCTGGCCCAGGTCGCGAGCACCGACGTGGACTACGTGGACATTTCCTCTAAACAGATCGTCGGGGTTTCCGCGTCCCTGATTCCGTTCCTGGAGCACGACGATGCGAACCGCGCGCTGATGGGCTCGAACATGCAGCGACAGGCGGTTCCACTGCTCCGGACCGAGCCGCCTCTGGTCGGCACGGGCATGGAAGGAGTGGTCGGTCGGAACTCGAGTATGGTCGTTCGCGCCGACAACGCGGGTACCGTGACCGCCGTTGACGCTACCAGGATCGTCATCAACCATACCGACGAGTACGAATTATCCAAGTACATCGGACTGAACGAGCGGACCTGCCTTAATCAGACACCGACGGTGCAGCTTGGTGAGAAGGTCAAGGCGGGCCAGGTAATTGCCGACGGTGGCGGCACAGCCGACGGGGTGCTGGCTCTTGGCAAGAACGTTCTCGTGGGCTTTGTCTCCTTCGACGGCTTCAACTTCGAGGATGCCATCATCGTAAGTGAAAGACTGTGCAAGGACGACAGTTTCACCAGTATTCATATCGACGAGTTTACCGCTGAGGTTCGCGAGACGCGACTCGGGAAGGAAGAATTCACTCGCGACATTCCCAACGTCAGCGAGCGGGCATTGCGCAATCTCGATGAGCACGGCGTGGTCCGCGAGGGGACGAGGGTCTGCCCGGGGGATATTCTGGTGGGCAAGGTCGTACCCAAGAGCAAGACGGAATTGACGCCGGAGGAAAAACTCCTGCACGCGATATTCGGCCGGGCGGGCGAGGACGTCAAGAATGACTCGCTCGAGCTGCCGAGCGGGTATGAAGGTGTCGTCATCAAGACCGAGCGGTTTACCCGGCGAGGAGCCGGCACGGACGAGCAGAAGAAAGCTCTGGCCGCTCAGGTCAAGGAGTACGAGAAACAAACGAAGGCCAGGGAGTGTTTGATATTCAGGCAGATGGTCGAGGCCATTCATGAGAAGTATGAGGTCAACATTGTCGACCCTTCCACGCGTCAGAAAGTCGGCGCCAGTCCGGACGACGAAGTGATCTCCGAGCAGATCGAGGGTTTCAACATAAAATGGGTCAAGCCCAGTTCTCTGCGGGGCGACGTGCAGAAGATCGTGGATCGCTTCTGGACAAAGGTCGTTGACATCCAGGAAGAGAGGAAGCATCGGATCGAGACGCTCAAACACGGCGATGAGCTCCCCAGCGGCGTTCTCCAGATGGTCAAAATCTACGTCGCGATCAAGCGCACGCTGTCCATCGGTGACAAGATGGCCGGACGTCACGGCAACAAGGGTGTGATCGCCAAGATTCTGCCCGAGGCGGATATGCCGTTCCTGGAAGACGGGACGCCACTCGATATCCTCCTGAATCCTCTTGGTGTTCCAAGCCGTATGAACGTTGGGCAGATTCTTGAGACGCACATGGGCTGGGTGGCCAGAGTGCTGGGCTTCAACGCGGTCACGCCGGTCTTCGATGGAGCTAGCGAGAGTGATATCCAGAACCTGACAGCCGAAGCCAACGAACTCATAGGCCGACGGAAGAAGGAACTGGAAGAAAACAAGCAGACGCCGCGGACCGATGAGTTCTTCGTACAGATACCGAACACTCTGAAGGCCCGGCTCTACGACGGCAGAACGGGCGAGCCTTTCGATCAGAGCGCCACCATCGGGTATATCTACATGATGAAATTGCATCACCTCGTCGACGACAAGATTCATGCCAGAGCGACCGGGCCGTACAGCTTGATTACCCAGCAGCCCCTGGGCGGCAAAGCCCGAACCGGGGGCCAAAGGTTCGGTGAGATGGAAGTCTGGGCGTTGGAGGGGTACGGAGCGGCTTACACCCTTCAGGAAATGCTCACGGTCAAGAGCGATGACGTGGAAGGGCGTACGAAGATCTACGAGTCCATGGTCAAGGGGCAGAAC
The DNA here is from genome assembly GCA_037381725.1 of Sedimentisphaerales bacterium. GTDB lineage: Bacteria > Planctomycetota > Phycisphaerae > Sedimentisphaerales > Anaerobacaceae > JAFGTG01. The sequence continues at coordinate 15,297 of JARRQQ010000145.1, read as the reverse complement.
ACGCTCGAAGCGGGCACGCCGCTGTCGTTCGACGTGTTGTGCAACGAGATCAGGGGGTTGGGATTGAATATCCAGCTTGAAAAGAAACGGCTCGGAAGCGCCGTTCTGTAAAGGTGACTATTGAGTGTCGATTTGCCAAGTTTCGATTGCAAGGGGCATTAAATGTTAGGAAGTATTTACGATCGCATCAATGACTACGGTTCGGTGAAGATTTCGTTGGCCAGTCCCAACGATATCCGTAGCTGGTCTTTCGGAGAAGTGCGAAAGCCCGAGACCATCAACTACCGTACGTACCGGCCGGAGAAGGATGGCTTGTTCTGCGAGCGTATCTTCGGGCCTGAACGCGACTGGGAGTGCGCCTGCGGAAAGTACAAAGGGACGAAGTTCAAAGGCATCATCTGCGACCGGTGCGGGGTCAAAGTGACCCACAGCCGGGTCCGAAGAAAACGGATGGGCCACATTAATTTGGCGGCGCCCGTTGTGCACATATGGTTCTTCAAGGCGATCCCGAACCGGCTGGGCAATCTGTTGGCCATGAAAAGCGCCGACCTTGAAAAGATCATCTACTTCCAGGAATACGTCGTCACGGACAATGGCCAGACACCGCTGAAAGTCGGGCAGCTTCTCAACGAGGAGGAGTTCAGAGACGCCAATGAGAAGTACGGAAAGTCATTCAAAGCTTTGATGGGCGCCGAGGCCATAAGGGCCTTACTGGAAAGCCTCGATCTGGAGGAAATCAGTGTCCAACTCAGACAGGCTATTGCCAAGACCAACAGCAAGCAGAAGATCAAGGAGCTCACCAAGCGCCTCAAGATCATTAACCAGGTCAAGAACAGCAAGAACAAGCCTCAGTGGATGGTCATGGAGGTTATTCCGGTGATCCCGCCGGATTTGCGGCCGCTGGTTCTGCTCGAAAGGGATAATTTTGCGACCAGCGATCTGAATGACCTGTACCGCAGAATCATCAACCGGAACAACCGCTTGAAAAAGCTGATGGACCTTAATGCGCCCGAGGTGATTATTCGCAATGAAAAGCGAATGCTCCAGCAGGCGGTGGACTCGCTGATGGATAACGGCCGCTGTCGAAGGTCGGTTCTGGGCAGCAACAATCGTCCCCTGAAGTCGCTGACCGACATGATCAAAGGCAAGCAGGGGCGGTTCCGTGAGAACCTGCTCGGCAAGCGCGTTGATTACTCGGCCCGCTCCGTCATCGTCGTGGGGCCGGATTTGAAGCTCTATCAGTGCGGTCTGCCGAAAAAGATCGCCCTGGAGCTTTATCAGCCGTTCATTATTCGTAAGCTCAAGCAGCATGGGTTGGCCGATACAATCAAGAGCGCCAAGAGAATGATCGAACGGCGCGATGACCAGGTGTGGGACATCCTTGAAGAAGTCATTCACCAGCACCCGGTCCTGCTCAACCGCGCTCCGACCCTCCACCGAATGGGTGTCCAGGCCTTCGAGCCCGTGCTCGTCGAGGGTAACGCGATCATGCTACATCCGTTGGCGTGCAAGGGCTTCAACGCCGACTTCGACGGGGACCAGATGGCAGTGCATCTGCCCTTGAGCGTCGAGGCGCAAGCGGAGACCCACATTCTCATGATGACCACGGCCAACATCTTCTCGCCCGCCAACGGCTCGCCGATGGTCGGCCCGTCTCAGGACATGGTGATGGGCAACTACTACCTGACCGACGAAGCGCCTCCCGCCGGAGAGGAATCCGCCCCGGCTCGGGTCTTCCGAGATTCCTTCGAGGCGATGATGGCTTACGCGATGGGCAAAGTCGATCTGCAGACACGAATCAAGGTTCGACTCAACGCAGAGAGGGTCATCACCGATTCGGGCGAGATCGAGAACCCGGTTCTTGTCGAAACGACGGTCGGCCGCTGCGTATTCAATGATATCCTTCCGAAGGGAATGCCGTTTTACAATGTGACGATGTCCCAGAAGAGACTGAGCCGGGTCATCAGCGATTGCTTCAAGTTCGCGGGCTCCGCTGAGACCGTGGATCTTCTTGATCGCATCAAGAACCTGGGCTTCAAGCACGCAACACTGGCGGGCCTGAGCTTCGGGATTACGGACCTCAAGATTCCCCCGAGGAAGTCTGAGATTATCGAAGCGACGGAGAAGAGGGTCTCCAAAATCCGCAAGAACTACAACGACGGCGTTCTGACTGAGGGCGAAAGGTACAATCAGGTGATCGACGCCTGGACGAATGCGCGAGTGGCCGTCACCAACGAGATGATGCGAGGTCTGAAGACCGATACTAAAGATGACGGCACGCCGTACCTGAATCCGATCTACCTCATGAGCGATTCCGGCGCACGTGGAAGTGTCGACCAGATTCAGCAGCTTGCCGGGATGAGAGCGCTCATGGCCAAGCCCAGCGGCGAGATTATCGAAACGCCGATCAAGTCCAACTTCCGGGAGGGCTTGACAGTGCTCGAATACTTCAGCTCGACGCACGGAGCACGCAAGGGCCTGGCCGATACGGCCCTGAAGACCGCCAACTCCGGCTACCTGACCCGCAAGCTTATCGACGTTGCGCAAAACGTGATTGTCATCGAGCGCGATTGCCAGACTCTTCAGGGCATTACCAAGGGGATCGTGAGCCGAGGCGACCAAGTGGACATTCCGTTGTCCCAACTGGTCATCGGACGAACCGCTCGGGACAATATTCGCAACCCGATTACCGACGAGATGATCGTTCGAGAAAACGAGGTTATCACGCCTGAAGCCGCAGCCAAGATCGAGACCTTGGGTCTCGACGCCGTGAGGGTCCGAAGCCCCCTGACGTGCGACAGTCCGTTCGGCGTTTGCGCGAGATGTTACGGCTGGGACATGAGCACAGGCCGGCTGGTCGAGGAAGGCTCGGCCGTCGGCATCGTCGCAGCTCAGTCGATTGGCGAGCCGGGAACGCAGCTTACCTTAAGAACCTTCCATACTGGTGGTGTGGCAGAAAGAGCCATTCTCGAACGGGAGCAGAGAGCCACTCACGCGGGGGCCGTGCAATATCGTGACATCAACGCTGTGGAGATCAAGCAGGCCGAAGGAGCGGCGGTCACCGTCGCGCTCAAGCGCAACGGCGAAATCGCCATTCTCGACGCCAAGGAGCGAGAGCTGGACCGGTTCAGGGTGCCGTACGGGGCCGTGGTGCTTGTCGAAGACGGCCAGAAAGTCAAAGCCGGGCTTCCGCTATTCACCTGGGACCCACACCGCACGCCTATCCTGGCGGAAATCGCGGGCTTGATCCGGTTCGTCGACATCATAGAGGGTGAGACCATCGGAATCGAGGAAGAGCGAAAAGGACAGGCCGGCAAGTCTGTTGTGATCGAGCACAAAGGCGACAAGCATCCGCAGATCATCATTGAGGATGCTGAAGGCAAGATCTTGGACGTGCATTACTTACCCGCCGGGGCTCGCATCGAGGTTGTGGAGGCCCAGCAGGTTCAGGCCGGGCAGCTACTGGCCCATCAGCCGCGAGCCACTGGGGGGACGCAGGACATTACGGGTGGTTTGCCCAGAGTCACCGAGGGATTTGAAGCACGCAAGCCCAAGGACCCCGCGGCTATGGCCGAGATCAGCGGAAGGGTGGAACTGCGAAGCGACAAACGCAAGGGCAAGATGACCATCACGATCAGAAGTGAGTCGGGCATGGAAAAGGAGCACCACGTGCCGCGCGACCGGCATCTGAACGTTCATACCGGTGATTTTGCCGAGGCAGGAGACGCCCTGACGGACGGTCCTCTGGTGCCGCACGATATTCTGCGAATCAAAGGCGAAGAAGCCTTGCAGAGATATCTGACGACCGAAATCCAAAACGTCTACCGCTCGCAGAATGTCAATATCAACGACAAACATATCGAGATCATCTGCTCTCAGATGATGCGCAAGGTCGAGATCGAGTCCGTCGGTGATAGCTCGTTCTTACCTGGTGAGGTCGTTGACAAATTCGTGTTCAGGAAAGAGAACGAGAAGCTGACGAGCAGCCTCAAGATCGCCGAGGTTGGCGACGCGGCGGACTTGCAGGTCGGACAGATCATCGACAAGAAAGAACTGGCAACGATCAATGAGAAGATCGGCAGTATCGGCGGTCACGCGGCCACGGGCAAGAAACCAAAGCCGGCGACGGCGAACACCTTACTCCTCGGTATCACGAAGGCGTCGCTGTGGTCGGAGAGCTTTATCGCCGCGGCCAGCTTCCAGGAGACCACCAAGGTCCTGACGGAAGCGTCGCTGGCCGGCAAGACGGACGAACTCCACGGCCTGAAGGAGAACGTGATCCTCGGGCATTTGATACCGGCTGGGACGGCATTCAAACCGCATCTCGATATACGGGTCAAGCACCTTGTCGAGGCGCCTCTGCCCAAGGAATTCGAAGAGGCCGCGGAAATCAAGGAAGCCAAAGAAGCCGAAGCCAAGGCCGACGCCGCGATCAGGGAAGCGTTGGGCATCAAGTAAGGCGCGGCACGATGAGTCTCGTCGCGGCGCGATATTCGGCGCAGTCGGTCCTCTGGGGTTGCGTGTTCGGGTTTCTGAAGGCATACCGGCG
>JARRQQ010000145.1:0-10712 GCA_037381725.1 Sedimentisphaerales bacterium | reverse complement strand
AAAAATGCCTCTGGGCGTCAAAAATGTCTTGGTGTCGGTGCGGTTCGTGTTAGAATACGGGACTGTTTTGTCGATCTGTAACGGAAAGATAAGAATCAGAGATTAAGAGTGCTATGCCAACGATAAATCAGTTAGTCAGGCGTCCACGGGCGAAATCCAAAGGTAAGAAACGCGTTTCCGACATAAGCGGTTCACCGCAGAAACGCGGGGTGTGTTTGATTGTAAGGACTCAGACGCCTAAGAAGCCGAATTCCGCCCTGCGCAAGATTGCTCGTGTCAGGCTGACCAACGGCAAGGAAGTCACGGCCTACATTCCGGGTATCGACCACAACCTTCAGGAGCATAGTACGGTCATTATCCGCGGGGGCCGAGTCCGGGACCTGCCGGGCGTGAGATACCATATCGTTCGCGGCGTCCTCGACTGTGCCGGCGTGGCGAATCGAAGGCAGGGCAGAAGCAAGTACGGTGCGAAAACAGGCAAATAGGTGATTGTCCAGGCTGGGCGGCCGCCGGCCGCCGACAATCGGCACGAGGAACAAATGGCAAAAAAGTTTACTGCATCGAGTGAACAACTGAAGCCGGATCCGCGGTACAACAATAAGCTCGTCTCGAAGTTCATCAATTGTCTGATGTGGGACGGCAAGAAGAGTACGGCCCAGAAGGTCTTCTACGACGCGATGGACCTTATTGACAAGAGGGTCGAGGACTCCGGCGCGCTTGACGTTTTTGAAAAGGCCATTAACAACGTCAAGCCGATGATTGAGGTCCGAAGCCGGCGCGTCGGCGGTGCGAGTTATCAGGTGCCGATGCAGGTTAACTCCAAGCGCCAGCAATCGCTTGCTTTCAGATGGATACTCGCTTCGGCCAGGTCGAAGAAGGGCAAGCCGATGTCGGAGCGTTTGGCTTCGGAGTTGATCGATGCGTTTAACGAGCACGGCGGCGCGATGACGACCCGTGAGAATGTTCACAGGATGGCGGAAGCGAACAAGGCGTTTGCTCACTTTGCGTGGTAGGGAACATCGATTTTGGCTGCCACGGTTCGTTTGTGAAAATGGCCGTGGCAGTTTTTTTATGTGATATTGCGCGCGGGTTTGGCCGCGCAGATTAGGCCCGTATGGCTGGTGGAGGCAGTATATGCGGTCCGTTTTGGATGGCATGCGTGAAGCAGAGATATGTCGGGTACTCTGGGAAAACTACGTAATATCGGCATTATGGCTCATATCGACGCCGGCAAGACGACGGTGACGGAGCGCATTCTCTACTACACGGGCAAAACCTATAAGATGGGAGAGGTCCACGACGGCACCGCCGTTATGGATTACATGGAGGAGGAGCAGGAGAGGGGGATTACAATCACCTCAGCGGCCACGAAATGCCCCTGGAAGGGCTTCGAGATCAACCTGATCGACACGCCGGGCCACATTGACTTTACCGCCGAAGTCGAGAGGTCGCTGCGCGTTCTCGACGGGGCCGTGGCGGTTTTTGACGGCAGTGAAGGTGTCCAGGCCCAAAGCGAGACGGTCTGGAGGCAAGGCCAAAAGTACAGTCTGCCGTGCTTGTGCTTCGTAAACAAAATGGACAAGACGGGCGCCGATTTCGAGATGAGCGTGGACAGCATTCGCGACAAACTGCTCGCGACTCCAATACCGATGCAAATTCCCATCGGTGCCGAGGATTCTTTTGCGGGCATCATCGATCTGATCGCGATGCGTGCTATATTCTATCAGACCGAGAAGATGGGGGCGCGCTTCGAGGAAACGGACATTCCCACGGAGTACGAGGAGCGTGCCCGGCAGCGAAGGACTGAGATGATCGAAATCGCGGCCGAGCATGACGCGGAACTCATGGACTGTTTTGTCAACGATAAGCCGATCACCGCGGAGATGATCACCCGGGCCGTCAGAACGGGAACCCTGGCCAACGAGCTTCAGCCCGTCTTCGTGGGGTCCGCCCTGCGATATATCGGTGTCCAAAGGTTGCTCGACGGCGTTGTGTCCTATCTTCCATCGCCTTTGGAAAGGCAAGCCATCGAAGGGCATAAGCCGAACGCTCCGGAAAAGAAGATTTCGATCAAGTGCGATTATAACGGAAGTCTCGTCGCCCTCGCGTTCAAAATCACCAGCGACGTGCACGGGGACCTGAGTTTTCTGAGGATCTATCAGGGCAAGCTGCGTTCCGGCAGCCGAGTGCTGAACGCGAACCGCAACAAGCGGGAAAATATCACCCGCATCTTCGAGATGCATGCCAATGAGCGAAAGATTCTGGACGCGGCCGGCGCCGGCGACATCATTGCCGTCGTGGGATTGAAACAGACGCTGACGGGCGATACGATCTGCGATCCTAAGAACCCCGTTTGCCTACCGAGTATCACGTTCCCGCAGACGGTAATGAACATGTCCATCGAACCGAGAACCGCCGCGGAAAGGGCCAAACTGGCTGATGCTCTGGCCGCTCTACGACGCGAGGACCCGACGTTTGAGTGCAAGGCCGACCCGGAAACGGGTCAGACGATTATCAGCGGGATGGGCGAGCTGCACCTTGAGATACTACAGCACAAGCTGACGAGAGAGAAAGGCGTGAACGTCCGGGTAGGCAGGCCGCGAGTGGCGTACAGAGAGGCGATCACGAAGCTCGCCGAGGCGGAGGGCAAGTTTATCCGGCAAACGGGTGGCCGGGGTCAATACGGCCACGTGGTGCTGCGCGCCGAGCCTTTGCTGACAGAAGACGGGCATTGGAACCGCGATGTGGAGTTTCTGAACAAAGCTCCCGCCGACGCGGTGCCGAGAGAATACGTTCCAGACGTGGAAAGAGGCAGCCGGGATGCTCTCGGCAGCGGTCCACTTGCGGGCTACCCTGTTGTGGGGGTGAAGATTACGTTGCTGGATGGGTCATTTCATTCGGTGGAAAGGTGCTCAAAGAGGCCGAGCCGGTCTTGCTCGAGCCGGTGATGCGGTTGCAAGTGGTGGTCCCGCAGGCCAATTTCGGAGCGGTCCAGGGTAATTTGTTGGCCAAGAGGGGGCTGATTACGAATTGCCGGGTGCACGGCAACATGCAGGTGATCGACGCCAAAGCACCGCTTGTGGAGTTGTTTGGGTATTCGAGCGAGATCAGGAGTGTGACCGCCGGACGCGGAACGTTCACCATGGAGCCGCTGAATTACGAGCGGGTTCCCGAGCAAATTGCCAGGGAAATTGTCCTGTAGGAAGAAGCTTAGAAAAAAATCTTTGTTCATTCGGAAAATTTGTTGGCATTTTGTTGACACGCACTGTCTGATGTGATAAATTCTGCGGTTTTCAGCCGTAGCGAGCATGGCCAGGGACGGCTTTGCGAATATGAGTCCGGCTGAGGCACGTCTGTGATTGGGCGATCAGGGACGGCTTGTTAACACTGTTAGGGGCGCACAGAAGCCCGTATTTGGTCTCAGGTCGAGTCCAACTCGACCCAAGGCCAGACGAGTTTAAGGAAGGCGAATTTGATGATTGGCTGCGATAGCACGAGTCAGAAAGTGGATAGTGATGAGCGCTGAATAGTAGCCGATGATCGACCACAAGGCCTTTCCTGCCGGGATCAAACAAGAAGAATCGCGAAGGACAGTGGAATTGTAGGCTGAGACAGGGTTGGTCCTGTACGGTTTTCTGTATAGTAGTTCAAGTTATTACCGGGCCATGTGGGCTTTGGCGGCGAATTTTGAAGTGACGCTGCAATGAGTAGTTGGATGAAGGACACAAGCATCGTTTCCGCGAAGAGCGAAAGTCGGTCGGTCGGCTTCTCGAACGTACTCGTATCCTGCACGTGTCTGGGACGGGCGGTGCGGTACGCATCGCAGTCCGCGGCGCCGCGCAGCGCGGGGGTAAGTTATGGCTACTGAGACCGAGAGAATAAGAATCAAGATGGAATCCTATGACCACAGAGCGCTCGATGCGTCCGCGAAGGAGATTGTGGAACACGCTCGAAAAACGAACGCCCGGGTCAGCGGTCCGGTGCCACTACCGACGCGGGTGGAAAGGTATACCGTGCTCAGGAGTCCTCACATCGACAAGAAGTCTAGGGAACAGTTCGAGTTGAGGACCCATAAGCGTTTGATTGATATCCATGAGGCGAATGCGCGAACCGTCGAGGTCTTGAATCGCCTGGTTGTCCCGGCGGGGGTCTTCGTGAGGATCAAGGCGTGATTCGCGAAGCGTGTGGATCGTGAGATGAGAAGTCCGTAACTATGTCTATGCTACTCGGAAAAAAGATCGGCATGACCCAGGCTTATAGCGACAAGGGCAGCTTGGTCCCCGTGACGGTGATTCAGGCAGGGCCTTGTGTCGTGATGCAGGTCAAGACGGTTGAGACGGACGGCTATAACGCCGTTCAGTTCGGCTTCGACGATGTCAAGGCGGCGCGACGGAAGCAGCCGCAGATCGGACACGCCGAGAAAGCCAAGACCACACCGAAGCGGTTCGTCAGGGAGATGAGGCTGCCGGACGGCGCGGAGCTACAGTTCGAGATCGGGCAATCCTTGGGTGTGTCTACGTTCTCTGAAGAAAAGTACGTCGACGTGGTGGGCACGAGCAAAGGCAAGGGCTTTGCCGGGGCGATGAAGCGTCACGGCTTTGGCGGGTTTCCGGCCTCACACGGCACCGAGCGAAAGCACAGGGCCCCAGGTTCTCAGGCGGGATTCGGAACTGACCGAGGCCACGGCGGCAATATTAAGAAGGGCAAGCGAATGGCCAGTCACATGGGCAACCGGCGCGTGACGGGCAAGAACCATGAGATCGTAGCAATCGACGACGAGAGGAGCCTGCTGATTGTCAAAGGCAGTGTGCCGGGCCCTGACGGTGGCTATTGTGTTGTGCGCAGCGCTCAGAAGGCGTGACCGACAGGAAAACGGAATTCGCAGAAATGATTAATCTGGCTGTTTACAATGTAGATGGACAAGAGATCGACAGCTTGAAGGTCGATGAGGCGGCCTTGGGCGGATCGGTCAGGCACGCGCTGCTCAAGCAGGCCATTGTGATGTATCACGCCAACAGGCGGGTAGGCACCGCGGCGACGAAAGGCAGAAGCATGGTGGCCGGCTCGGGTCAGAAGCTTTTCCGCCAAAAGGGCACGGGCAATGCGCGTGTAGGCAACATAAGAACGGGCAAGCGCCGGGGCGGCGGCATGACGTTCGCAAAAAGCCCCAGGGATTTCGGTAAACGTATGCCGAAAAGACAAAGACGGCTCGCCAGAGATACGGCCATTCTGGCCAAGCTCCTGGGCGACAACGTGGTCGTCGTGGATCGATTTAGGCTGGACGAGCCCAAGACTAAAGACTTCGTCGGCGTACTAGCGAAGCTGAAGATAGGTCGCAGTTGTTTGGTGACCACGAATTCGGCGGACGTGAACGTCCTCAAGTCGGCCAGAAACGTTCCGAAGGTGGCGGTGATGCCGGTGAGCGAGTTGAACGCTTTCGACATTTGCAGTCACCGCAAGATGCTATTTACGAAGGACGCACTTTTGTCCGTCTTGGGCGAAGGCGAGGCCGGTTCAGTTAACGGGTAGGCAAGTGGACGACTACAGTATTATAATTCGGCCTCTGGTCACGGAGCAGGGGATGCACTTTGCGAACGTCAAAGGCGCCTACAGCTTCGAAGTGCACAGAAAGGCGAACAAGACCCAGATCAAGAACGCGGTCGAGAAGATATACAACGTCAGAGTGAAAAGGGTTAGAACGGCTAATCGAAGGGGGAAGCAGCGGCGCAAGGGCAGGACGTTCGGAATGACGTCGAGCTGGAAGAAGGCGATTGTGTTCCTGGACCCTGAGTATCATATAGATTTGTTCTAAGCAAGCAAGGATGATGCGTGCCTCTCGCGCTGGCGAGAGACATTGACTAACGAATTTCTACCATGAGTTGTCATTATGGGTATTCGAGTATATAGGCCAACAAGTGCCGGACGAAGAAACAGCTCGGTAAAAGATTACGCCGAGTTGACGACCAGCCGGCCGGAGAAGTCGCTGTGCAAGCGGATCCGAAAGAACGGCGGGAGAAACCACCACGGTATTACCACAACCCGCTTCAGGGGTGGCGGCGCAAGGAAGATCTATCGCATCATCGACTTTAAGCGCAACAAGGACGACATCCCCGCCAGAGTGGCGACGGTGGAGTACGATCCGAACAGGAATTGCTTCATCTCCCTCTTGCATTACGCCGATGGCGAGAAGCGGTACATCCTGGCGCCGTTCGGCATAAAGGTGGGAGATCGCGTGGAAAGCGGTGGGTCTTGCGAGCCGAAGACCGGCAACGCGATGCCCCTTTCAGCTATCCCCGCGGGTCTGGAGATTCATAACATCGAAATGCGGGCCGGCCAGGGCGGCAAGCTGGTCAGAGGCGCCGGCAACGCCGCGAGAATCGTCGCCAAAGAGGGCGATTGGATCACGATTGTCCTGCCGAGCGGCGAAATGCGGATGATTCGGAAGGAATGTCGGGCGACGGTCGGTCGGCTGAGCAATCCCGACCACCAGAACGTCCGGATCGGCAAGGCAGGCCGGTCGAGGCACATGGGCCGAAGGCCTCACGTGCGAGGTAAGGCGATGAACCCCGTCGCTCATCCGATGGGCGGTGGAGAAGGCAGGTCGAACGGCGGACGGCATCCGTGTTCTCCAACGGGCGTTCCCGCTAAGGGCGGAAAGACGCGAAATCCAAGGAACACAAGCAACAAGAGAATTATTCGAAGGCGAAAGAGCAAGAGAAACAAACAACTATCCCTGTAATCTCGCTGAGAAGCGTCTGAGATGCTCCACGGCGGAACTATGAGACAACAGACATGGGAAGATCGCTAAAAAAAGGACCGTATGTGGATGATAAGCTGTTTGTCAAGGTCAACAGGCAGGTGGCTTCCGGCGCCCGCGATCCGATCAAGACGTGGGCGCGAAAATGCACGATCGTCCCGGAATTCGTGGGGTTCACTTTTCTTGTCCATAACGGCAAGATGTTTCATAAGGTCTTTGTTACGGAGGACATGGTGGGGCATAAGCTGGGCGAGTTCTCGCCGACGAGGATGTTTAAGGGGCATTCGAGCAAGAAGTGTGATGTATCACGCGGCTTGTGTTGTCGGTGATTTGGAGCAGTCGAAGGTCATATGTTAAGTGCCGAGAAATTAAGAGAGCTTTGCGAGGAACGGCAGGCGACGGTGGATGAGCTGGCCGGGCACCTCGCCCGAGGCGGATTCGACCAGCAAAAGGCGGTGACGGCTGTCAAGAATTGGAAGAAAGGCCTTCTCAAGCCTCAGCCTGGGGCGGAAGATGTTCGTCGTTTGGCCACCGCTCTCTCGGCGGAGGTGAACGACCTGGTAGCGTGGCGCTCTTCGTATCGCTACGCTCCGATCTCGGCGCGGAAGGCCCGGCTGGTCACTGAGCTGATTGCGGGTCGAAGCGTTCAGGACGCGATGGATATACTGAAGTTCACGCGAAAACGCGCCGCGACGATGATCGACAAGGTTCTCAAGAGCGCTGTAGCGGATGCAGACGAGCAGCAGGCGGACGTAGACAGCCTGTATGTGAGCGGCGCTCGTGTCGATGACGCGGGTGTGCGTATCGGCACGAAGCGGTGGATGCCCAAGGATCGAGGCAGGGCGCACCCTATTCGCAAGAAGGCTTGTCACATACACGTGACCGTCACACAGGCATAGGATGAACGGTAACAGCGGATAAGTAGCACGAGACATAAATATGGGTCAAAAAGTATCGCCAACGGGTTTCAGGACGGGAATAACGCTTGGGTGGCAAAGCACGTGGTTTGCTCCGAAGGCCAACTACGGCGATTTTCTCGTCGAGGACCAGAAGATTCGCCGGTTTATCGACGAGAGGCTCAATCGTCGAATGCCGAAGGGCGCCGTGGCGAAAACTGAGATCGTCCGGACACGCAACGAGGTGAAAGTGACATTACATAGTGGTCGTCCCGGTGTGGTCATCGGCCCCAGAGGCGGTGAAGTGGACAGGTTGCGTGAAGAGCTTGAAGAGATGACGGGCCGGGCGATCAACGTGAACGTGATTGAAATCAAGGAGCCGGACCTCAACGCGGCCCTGGTGGCCGACGGAATCGCCGAGCAGTTGAGGAAGCGGGCGTCGTTCAGACGTACAATGAAGCAGTTTTGCGAGACGGCCATGAATGCCGGGGCTAAAGGGGTGAAGGTCATTTGTTCCGGCCGTCTGGCGGGCTCGGAAATGGCCAGGAAGGAAACGCAGAAACTGGGCAGCATACCCCTGCACACGCTGGATGCGAACGTGGACTACGCCGTGACAACGGCGAGAACGACGTACGGGGCTATCGGCGTCAAGGTATGGATATATAAGGGGAAGTTCGGGGAAGAGGTGCAGGAGTTTCAGCGTCGCCGCCGTCGCCCACCTAGGCGAATCGGTTCGATGGAAAGAAGCCGTCCGAGCGCCGCGGGACCGCGACCGAGCGCGGAGGCGCAGGCTCCTGGAGGGAATCAGGCCGGCGCAGCGTCGCCTGCGCAGCCGCGGCAGAGTCAGCCACCCGAGGCTGGCGCTGGCCAAAGCTGACGCTCTTCGCGGCAGATCGGTGTTGGTTAAGTGTAGATTTGACAAGGGTCTGAAACAATGGCAATGATGCCGAAAAGGGTAAAGTACCGCAAGAGTCAGCGTGGCAAGATGAAGGGCAACGCTTCGCGGTGCAACTACGTGGCGTTCGGCGAATATGGCTTGCAGGCTTTGGAGACAAGTTGGATTACGGCCAGGAACATTGAAGCCGGGCGTGTGGCTGCGACTCATTTTCTGCATCGTGAGGGGAAGGTTTACATCAGGTTGTTCCCGCACAAGCCGGTTAGCTCAAAACCGCTTGAAACGCGTATGGGCAAGGGCAAAGGGGAGCCTGAATTTTGGGTGGCGCGAGTGCGGCCGGGGCAGGTATGTTTTGAGATCGGCGGCGTCAGTGAGGACGTGGCCAAGCAGGCTCTGGTCAGGGTTGCCCACAAAATGCCGATCAGGTGCAGGTTTGTTAAGCGTCGGCACTCGTTGTAATAAGGAAACCGTCGAATGAAAGCGCAGCATTACAGAGAAATGAGTGGCGATGAGCTTGAAGGCAAACTGGAGGAGCTTGAGCGGCACCTGTTCGATTTGCGCTCGCAGGCGGTGACGGAGAAACTGGAAAACTCGAAGGCGGTCATCAACGTCAGGCGCGATATCGCCAGGATCAAGACGATTATGCGCCAGGCCTCGTTGGGGACTGCGTCTAAGTGATTGTCGGCCGGAAAGCAAAGATGCAAGATCAAAAACTGAAAACTCTAACCGGTGTGGTAACGGGAAGCAGTGGCAACAAGAGTGTCAAAGTTGCCATTGATTACAAGGTCAAACATCCGAAATATGGCAAGTACATCCGGCGCAGGACAAAGCTGTCCGTCCACGATGAGCACAATCAGAGCAGCGTTGGCGACGTTATCGAGATAGCTGAATGCAGGCCCCGCAGCAAAACAAAGAGTTGGCGTCTTGTGAAGGTATTGAAGAAAGCGGTCGGGGCGTAGATCGAGACAGGAGAAGATGGTTCAGCAGGAGACAATGTTGGATATCGCCGACAACTCGGGTGTCAAGTCGGCGTTGTGTATCAAAGTGCTCGGCAGAGGCGGTTCTCGGGGCAAGTTTACCCGGCCCGTCGCCGGGGTCGGGGACGTTGTCTGCGTGGCGATCAAGAAATCGTTGCCCTGTTGCCAGTTGGATGACAAGAAGGTACATAAGTGTGTCATTATTCGTACCAAGAGCCCCGTCAAACGCACGGATGGAAGTTACGTGCGATTCGACAGCAACGCGGCCGTTATGATTGATAACGACGGCAACCCGATCGGCACGCGAATCTTCGGTGCCGTGGCACGAGAGCTTCGTGAGAAGAACTATATGAAGATTATTTCGCTGGCGGGTGAAGTTGTCTGACCGTCGGATGTAAGAGTAGAGTTTTAGGCAGATAGGTGATAAGAGAAACGATCTTATGGCTGTGCACGTAAAAAAAGGTGATACGGTAGAAATCATCGCCGGGGATCATAAAGGAGCAACCGGCAGGGTGTTGCGCGTGATACCTGAGAAGAATCGCGTCGTAGTCCAGGGGCACAACATCGTTAAGAAGCACGTTCGGCCGTCGCGGAAGAATCCACAGGGCGGTCGGATCAACGTGGAGCAGCCGATTCATATGAGCAACGTGTTGCCCGTGAGCCCGAAGACGTCGAAGGGTAGCCGGGTCCGCTATCGAGTGGATCAGCGTGGCGGCAAAAAGCGCCTGGCGGTGGACGGTACGGAAATCGGAGTGGTCAGAAAATCAGAGTAGCATTGTGTTGGGCGGAAAGATATAGACGTTAGACAATAGGTGTAAAAAGACGTCATGGCTCGTTTAAGAGACCTGTATAATTCAAAAGTAGTCCCGGAGTTGATCAAGGAATTCGACTACAAGAATCCAATGGCCGTGCCGCGAATGGAGAAGGTTGTGATCTCCATGGGTATCGGCAGGGCAAGTCTGGATAAGAAATTTCTGGAGTCAGCCAAGAAGGACTTAACGATGATCGCCGGCCAAATGCCGCTGGTCTGCAAAGCGAAGAAGAGCGTGTCCAATTTCAAGGTTCGCGAAGGGATGGAAACGGGGTTGAAGGTGACCGTTCGCGGCGTAAGAATGTACGAGTTCATGGATCGGCTCATCAGTCTTGCGATCCCGCGGGTCAGAGACTTTCGCGGTCTGAAGGAAAAC
>JARRQQ010000144.1:0-9405 GCA_037381725.1 Sedimentisphaerales bacterium | reverse complement strand
TCCGTCACTCTCAGTGGTTTCCTTGACAGGAAGCCCAAACAGTATTTTCACATCGTCCGACATCGTGAATCGAAAGGAGAGGTCTTCCGCGGCGACGGCACGGTGAATGACGTCTGCATAGTTTTGTTTCATGTCGGCACTCGGTTCTGCAAACACAGATACCACCAAGAATCCTTGTAGAATCACAAATACCTTCAAAAGTGAAGCGGCTCTTTTGAAAAGTCGCTCTCATCGAATACTCGCATGCAAGTCTCTGCCTTCAATTACTATACCTCCCAGCCCTTTCGGTAGGTTCGGCCGATATACCGATCGATCACCGGATAGTTCGTGCATTCCATCTTTTTCACATCCCACCCAAGCTTCCTGTCCACGCCGGCGAATGCTGCCAGATGCCCGGTTAAGATCCATTCGGTGAGTCGGCCGGACGTGGTGGTGAATTCATTCTTGAGGGAGTGGCCCATGTCGCCGATATTGCGAGCAGTCGATGCGATTTTGCCCTCCACAGTGGAAGCCGTTTGTCCTGTCCTCCGCAGCCGTAGCCACCGGCGAAGCCTATTTTAGAAATTCTCTTCGTGAATAGGATAGCGCTGGGCTACTCCTTTTGCCAACAGAGTGTAAGCCAAACAGCATTTCACAAGAGGCTTTGGGCCTTGATCCCCTTGATGGCCTCAACAAATCCCCTGGGATTGATAACCCGACCCTGTTTGGTTTGGGTGGCCGTCTCCTGAAAGAGAGCAACAATCCGCTCCGGGGATATTTGGGGATGGATTTGGAAGGCCATAGCCGCTAATCCGGCCAGGTAGGGAACAGTCCAGCTATTACCTCCATGCGTGTCGAAGGTGTACACGTCTTTTCCCCGATGACTGGCTATGGACCGATTGGAAGCGGGAACATACAACGCGTCTACTCCGCTATCGAAGTAGTAGTTGTTCGGATCGTCTGAATCTGTGCCCACTAATCGCTCTAAGGTCACGTATGGCATGAAATCCCTGTCGTCCTGACCGCCATCTATCGTAATAGTCCCTTCGGGAAAAGGCCCCCAGAGAGATACTGATAACCCGTACCTTCTCTGATGGGGGCAGGTCCCGGTTTCGGTCCACAATCTGCTCAACCGTTCTGGCCCACGGGCGATCATCCAACCATTTCCAGGGTGGGACGGCATAGTAATGCAGATTTGCCTCAGGCGCTACGCCGCAGGTCTTACCCACCGCGATACTACAGACGGGCGGCCCATGCATTTGAATATCAGCACCCTCGACTTCAATTGCATGATACGATTTAATTCGATCCGCATATTCTATATGATCCTTCAACAGTGGCTGATCAATAATCGCTATGCCTACGCCTTTGCCGGTGATACCCTCTTGATGCAGCGAACGAATTCCCAGACCGGGATTCTTCCCCCACTCCAAGCGTTTGGCCGGATCAAAACCCCGCGGCAGGTGATCGGACGCCGGCCATACTGTTAGACTGTCAAACGTCGTTCGATCTAGAAGGTCGCCCTTTTGCGAGAGATCAAGCCGGCTTAGATCCACATCGCTGAAGCCCCAAAATGATCCAAGCTTGTCGAGGTCTCCTTCATTGCGCAGCACAATCCGGCGGTTCTGGCCAATATCGATTCCTCTCCCTTCGCACGAGATACTGACTAACGTGTGCGGGGTCTGAATTCTTGGTTTGCCGAAGAACCTGGCTTGAATACCTGGATACTCCATACATATGACTTCGCCGTTACTCTCTGTCCGTTCCCTGGTCGGCCGCCCGGCAATCGCCTTGAACTCCTCAGGTGTGGTGAGCTTGTAGGCGATACGGCCCTCTGCAGCCGCTTTACGAACGAGGGCCGCCTCGGCGCTGTCCGGTACATTGGGATCACCGCCACCACCTTCTGTCCGATAGACAACGATCCCGGTGACGGTTCGGTTCTTCTTGTGGATCTCGAATCCAATTCCCTTGGCGTGGTAACAGCAAAATTCCTTGCCGAAGGCCTCTTCGAGTTTGAAGTCCTCACCAAAGGCTTGTTTGGTCTTCTGTTCCGAGTCGCCCACGCCCAAGCCGTTGCCGAGTCTGTAGAGAGGAGTGCGCACGCTGATCACTTGAACAGAATCATTCTCAAACCAAAAGGAAACGTCATTAAAGGATAGAACATATTCTCTCGGAAGATCATTAAGGTCGTACTTCTTTTCCCCGCGACGAACAACCTCGTCCTCCCCGAACTGAATGGTCTGTGGTTCTCCTAGCTTACTTAACACCTCGTCTTTGCTCATGCCCAGCTTGTAGTTACCCACTCCTGCACCCGGCACGATGGTTAGAGTCTCAGAGTCCTCCTTATTGACACCTCCAGAAACGGGATGGCTACTTTGGCCTCGGACCAGGTCAATAAACGCCGTGGGATGAATGATCTTGGCGCCGCTCTGATGCACATAGGCCGATGCAAAGAGCAATTTCTTCATCTGTGCAGGCGTCAGATCAGGACGAATCTGCCAGCCCAACGCCAGAATGCCTGCGGCATAGGGGATGGTGTCGCTGTATCCGTTCTTGGCTTTCGGCCTGCGACTGCGCCCGCCGCCGCCATCATACGCGTAGCCGAACGATCCGTCTTCATCGGCCTGTGCCACGGTCCGCGGCGCCGAAGGCACGTGGATATGGCCCTCATCGACCTCCACCGGACCGTTACGGAAGCCAGGGGTACAGGCCTCGACGCTTTCCCGATTCTTCGGATCCAACCAGCAGAGGGATACAAAGCCGTGATGCCATGTACAGTCCAACACCAGGATACCTTTGTCCTGAGCCCGCTGTACGGCCTCGTCCCACAGAGACTGGTTCTTAAAAATCGATCCTTCTCCGGAGGGCTGGCATGATACAGAAACAACTCGTATCTTCTGTTCTTTGGGTACACTTTCATTGTAGGCAACAAACCGGTCCAAGGCCCGGGCGTAATAACTGGCATCGGCCTTCCAGGATGGAACGGCCACAACGTGCAGACTCGCGTCCGGAGCTGTGCCGCATCGGTTGCCCACCAACTGGCTGGCCATGCCGGGTCCGTGCATACTGCTTTTATGCGGGCCGCAATCAAGGGCATAATACGAGACGATCTTACCGGCATATTCCGGGTGATCCAGTCGTAACGGCTGGTCGATCAGGCCCACGTGGACGCCCGCTCCGGTGATCCCCTGAGCGTGCAGGTCCCGAACGCCAAGCCCCGGATTCATGCCTTCCTCTAGCAGCGTCTTCGGATCAAATCCCTTGGGCAAGCGTTCCGGCGGGGGCCAGAGGGTCTCCTGGTTGAATTCGAGGGTATCCAGGATATCGCCCGAGTCACGCAGATCACAGGCTCGCAGATCTTTACCGGATACATTCTCATACGCCTCGATATCATCACGACGATAGACCTTGGCGTTTTCACTTTGATTTGGCCTTATCTTGGTAACGTTGATCTCCATCACAGTTCTACCTTTCTCGTCGATCTCAAATGAGAGACCTTTGTCCTCGTATGTGAGAAAAATCTTCCCCCCTCCACCCCCAAGATGGAAGTTCTCTCCAAAAGCTTGTTTGATCTTTTCTTCCGAGTCGCCCACTCCCAAGCCGTCAACAAATTTGCAGAGAGTGCTACGAACGGTCATCCCTGTGACTCGATCGCCATCGATACTGAAGGAGATATCGCCAAAAACCATAAAATAGCGCGTCGGAAGATTATCAAGCGTGTACGTTTCTGACCCCCAAAAGATGCTCTGTGGTTCTCCCATCTTCTTCAACACATCGTCTTTACTCATGCCAAACGTATAGTCACCGACTCGCACACCGGGCACAATGGTATGGTTTGATTCTTCCCGTTGACCCGCCCATAGACTGTGGGAGCCGGCAAGAAGAATTCCGACCTGAATTAGTAGTATTGTTGTTACTCGTTTCATGGCTTGTCATCTCCTATTGAGTTGATCTGAAACGTAGAAGCATCGTAGTAGCGCCGGCGACACGGCGCGTCACCCGGTGCACGGGCGTCTTAGTTGTCCTCGAGCGCATCGATGAGCGCGCCAGGATCGACAATAGGCCCGAGTTCGTACTTCCTGCCCTGGTGTTCCACTTCAATAGTACAACCGGTCTTCATCGCCAGCTTCCAGAACCGCTCCGGCGTGATCTCCGGATCAACCTGTGCGGCCAGCACATAGACACCGGCGATGTAGGGGACCGACCAACTCCAACCCCCTTGACGATAGAAAACATATTCATCGCTACCAGCCGGACTGGCCGTTGCACGAGAATCCATCGGAATCCAGAGCTGGTTCCATTTCCGCTGACCGCGGTAAAACCCATCTGCCAGCCACAGACCCGGCTCGTACGAGGCGAAGTCATCCGGGTCATTCAGCGGCGCGCGGCCCAGACCGTCGAACACGAAGCCATGATAGACTCGATCGATAGAACAGGATACAATGAAAATACCCGCGGCTTTAGCTTCTTCACATGCTGCCATGACGTCATCATAACCATCGTCTGATGGTCCCCAGCCTCTCGATATTGAAATGACTCGAATCTTATTGTCTTTCGGGAGCTGCTTGTTTATCTCCAGAATTCTGTTAATACCTTGAGCAATGTATCGCATCGTTACATTTCCCTTGCGGTCAAAATTATATTTAGCGATATAATAGAGCTCTGCCTCAGGGGCAATTCCCACTGTTTTGCCCACGGCAATAGACGCCACAGCAGCCCCGTGCATCGACGGTTCCTCTCGACCCTGCAAATCAATCTCCTCATACAAACGCACACGGTCGGCATATTCCTGATGGTCAACTAGTAATGGCTGATCGAGTATTGCGATCCTCACGCCACGACCGGTAATTCCTTTCTCGTGCAGACTGCGGACACCTAAGCCGGGGTTCTTTCCCAGTTCCACGATCTTTTGCCAATCGAAGCCAGAGGGCATCCGATCGGGAGCCGGCCAGACTGTCTTATCATCGAAGTTTGCGTAGATGAGGCTCTCGAGAGACGCCCGTAAATCGAGCTTCGACAAATCGCGGCCCCGCAAATCGACCTGGAATGGATTCTCTGAATTGGGATCATATTTCGGAAGCGATTTCAATACTCCGGGGCCTTCTGAATTGCGCTTTGCCTGGGTAACGTTGATCTCCATTACCGTTCTGTCCTCTTTGTTGATTTCGAAGCTGAGACCTCGATCTTCGTAACTAAGAAAATCCTTCCCCTTCCCCTCTTCGAGATGGAAGTCATTACCAAAGGCTTGTCTTATTTTTTGCTCCGAGTCCCCCACTCCTAATCCGTTGGTGAACTTGTAGAAAGGGCTGTGTGCGGCAATCCCTGTGACGATATCGTCATCGATACTGAAAGAGATATCATCGTAAACCATGAAAAACCTTCTCGGCAGATTGTTGAGGGTATAGTTTTCTGATCCGAGAAAAATCGTCTTTGGTTTTCCAAGTTTTTTCAACATATCATCTTTGTCTATACCCAGCCTGAAGCCGCCCACTTGCTCACCCGGAACAATGATCCTATCGCCAATACGGTCCTGGGCATTGGCCCTGTCGTTTGATGGCACGTGTGATCCATTATCCTTGTCAGGACGGTGCATAACCCACCGGCGGCCGGCCTGATAATCGACAAGCTCGGTCATGGCAATGATGTTGACCGTCCATTTTCCTCTTTCTTTGTTCTCAACTTCAATCTCACACGGAACATAAATATGATATCGGGATCTCTCATGGGGCATAGGCTGGCCAATAGAAGTAACTCCTACGAGTCTGGCGTCGAATTCCTCTCTAATGAATTCTTCCACGGTATGGCCCGGAACACCTTCCATCAACCGGCTGACTTTTTCGTAGTCCTTTGCTATGGTCGCCTCAAGGGTCTCACGAACCACCTTGACCACAATTTCGTTGTTTGTCAAATTGCCTTGTTCGAGACCCACGAGCTGGTCGATCTGATCAATAACCAATGCGTCGTCGGGAATTCCGCTCAATTCAAACATGGACGGATCGATGGATTGGTTATAGGCCAGAACGTCAATCTGAGTATCCAACTTATCTTCTTTTTCTCCCAGACGATACTTTAGAAGTTTTTTGACCAGTTTTGTCTGAGGATCAATCACCAGCTTCAGCCGCGTTTTATCGATGGAGTTCGTGGCTGTGACGTAGATGGAATGACTGTCTTCAGCAGGTTTATCGATGTGAAGCTGATTGGCTTGGTTTCCGCGTGAAACATACAACCACTGGAAGACAAGTTTGGGATCGTACTCCTTCGCAAAATCTTCCCAATACTTTTCCATATCATTAACGCGGACAATGATCACGGTGTTTTGTGACGGACGCCAAATCTTCAGCACGCCTTCGTTCCAGACAGCGTATGCATGCTTCTCACTCTCATCCTCATATATATCACAACGGAAGTTCGAAACCAGACCAGCGTCGTCATACTTTATCCAGCAATCAGTAAATTCATTGTTTTCGATTTTTGGGTCGCCTTCCACGATTCTCAGGTAGATCGTTTTTATCGGATGATTGGCCTCATTTGTCTGCTCACGTGCATAGACAGGTTTAACTCCTCTATCACAAAAAAACACTATAGGCAAGGTGGCCACGACCATCACCGCCGCAGTGGTTAATTTTGTAAGCGGGCTCCTCATGATCATTTTCCAGAGATTCGGCAGGATTAAAGTCGATTTCGTCTTGGCGGACTGCTCTTGTGCCTGGAGGACCTCACGCCAGATCCGGCCGCGTGTTTCTGGATTGGCACTGACGTGGAACCATTGCTTTATTGTTTCTTTCGTACTCTTCATAGATCTCATTTTCCAACCTCACCGTTCAGGCTTGACTTAAGGTTATTCAGCCCCCTCTTATACCGGGCCATGACTGTATGGATCGAGGCATTTTGAACTTTTGCTATTTCCCTGAATCTCATCTCACTTTGTAGCCGCAGAAGTATGGCTTCCCGCTGGTCGTACGGCAGTTCATCCAGCGCTCGGATCACTCGTTGCCACTGCTCACTATATATGAGTGATTGGTCGGGCCCGTGAAAATTAATGTCCACCTTATGCCTATCCCGGTCCAACGACCTGGTACGCCTCCTACGTAGACGATCCCGCACACGGTTGACAACACTAGTAGCAAGATACGCCCTAAGGCTTCCATGGAGCTTGAAGTTCCTGGCAGATCTTACAAAGGAAACGAAAACGTCCTGAACAACGTCTTCAGCTTCGTCTGGATCGTTCAACAAACCGGCTGCCAATGTAAGAAGATCATCCAGATACTTCTGGTAGATACAGGATAGCGCTTCTGTGCTGCCCTGCTTGAAATTCCACTTGAGCAGTTCATCTTCGAACATTGATAACACGTTGGCCTCTACCAAAAAGCGAACGCTTTTCACTAATAACACGTATGGAGAACCTGCTTTGTAAAAGAGAAAATCATTTTATGGAGTGAGTTTCTCTGTTCGTGAAGGGCATTGTGTTGACGGCTTTTCAATCATTGAATCAAGATCTCTTCATGGATCTTCTCTGCATCCGTGTTTCCTTCCGACTTCTGTCACTTCGACTCTGCTTATAGCAGACTCCTGTGTTCTGAATTCTTTCTCAATCACTTGTAACGCAATACATCCGTCGGATTGACGTTGGCAGCCCGGCGCGCCGGAATGAAACAGGCCATGCTTGTGACCAAGGACATGATCGAGACGACGGAAACAATGGTCAGAGGATCGCAAGGGCTGGTCTGGTAGAGCAAACTCCGCCTGAGACGCCCCTGGGCACACGCTCCGGTAACGCCGACGAGCAGTCCAAGTATGACCGGCACCATTCCACGTCCCAACACGGTGTGGTATACGTCCGAAGGCCGCGCACCAAAAGCCAAGCGAATGCCCATATCCCTCGTTCGCCGCGCCGCAGCATAGGGAACCACGCCATAAACGTCAAGACGGGCCAATAAGAGTGCACACAAAGCGAAGGTGGAAGTCAGCAGCATCTGGAATCGCCGCTGCGAAACCGATTCCTCAAGCACCTGACGCATGGTGCGTATTGCAGCAACCGGCGCATCGGCATCTGTATCGTGAACGGCCGCACGAACGGAGCCGACGATGGAGAGCGGATCGTTCCTTGCTCGAGCCACAACTATTATGTTTCGCTGGTTTGTGAACCAATGCGGGTGATAGAGCATCGCCGCCGCGTCGCGATCGGCGCGGGCACGGACATCCTTCACAACGCCAATGATTTCCCACTCCGGGTCCTGCTCCATGACTCTCCGTCCTGCTACGGTATCCTGCTCGGACTGGAGTGCCTGGGCCAGCCGTTGCGAGATCACTACTACTTCCCGTGACCGATTCGTCTGGTCGAATGTGCGACCCTCGATCACCGGGATCCCCATGGTCTGAAAATAGCCGGGACTGACAATGCGCACGTTCGCCAGGGGGCGCTCCCATTCCGGCCGTGTATCGCCGGGTACCCACACGGGATTCACCCACTGCTCGCCCTCCAGAGGCAGCGCGTTGACGATGGCCGCCGACTCTACACCGGCGGCGGAAGCCAGGTGTTCGAGCAGACAATCATAGAAGTCGACGGCCTGGTTTTCTTCTGGTGGCAGGGGGATATCGATGGCCAGGACGGCGGGAGCCTGGAAGCCCCGATCAGCGTGCATAATCCGCGCAAAACTCTTCAGGAGCAGTCCAGCCGTCACCAGGAGCATGACGCCAAGACCCACTTCCGTAGCAACGAGCCCGTTGCGCAGACGAAACCCAAAGGCGTCGCTCGTAGCCGTACGCCCCCCGGCCTTCAGGACGCGTTCGACTTTGCCCTCCGCCGTTCGCCACGCGGGCAGCACGCCGGACAATATCGTCGTTATTCCCGTCAGCGTGAGAGCGAAGAGAAGCACGTGCCCGCCGATGCGCACTTCGCTCAATCGGGGGATATTGGCTGGCGTGATCCGGATGAGTATGTCCACACCTGATGATGCCACCGCCATGCCGAGAGCTGCTCCCGGAAATGCTACGAGAATGGTTTCCACGAGTGCCTGCCGCAGCAACTGTGTCCGGCTGGCACCGAGCGTCCCCTGGACGTCTGACTCCAGGCCGCGACGTTCCGCTCGGACAAGGCCGAGAATGCCCAGATTCACGCACGCGACCAGCAAAAGCGTCCCTATTGCTCCCAGGATAACCAGCAGGCCGCGACGGGAGTCCCGCACCATCTCCTTCAACGGCTTGACAATGACACGCAGTTCGAAGTTCCTCAGTATCTTCTCGTCCGCCATCTGAATCATGATCACATTCAGTTCCGCTGCCGTTTGTTCGCGTGTGACGCCGTCTTTCAGGCGACCGATCACACGGAAGATGCCCGCCATCGGATCGTTTTGTTCTCGCACCGCGAATACCTTGGGCAAGAATATCACCGGCCGTGCGTCAACCTCAAGCCGCGCTGGATGAACG